>JBIOIC010000008.1:0-19175 GCA_044449625.1 Gemmatimonadales bacterium
GGCTCGCCGCGATGGACGACCGTCCCCCACCCTGGCAGTGCAGCACCAACGGGCGACCCGCCGGGAGTTCGCCGAGCCGCTCCGCGAGCTCCTGCAGCGGGATATGCAGGGCGCCGGGGAGGTGGCCCGCGTCCCACTCGCTTCGGCCGCGGACATCGAGCACCGTACCCGGATGCTTGGCGAGCTCCGCCGGTGTCGCCTGCGCGACCGTCTCCGGCTTCCCGCCCGCGGCCGCCCACTCGGCGACCACGGCGGCGGGCCACCACCCGCTCACCCGATCGAGTCCGATCGACGTCAACACCCGCATCGCCTCGGCCAGGACCGCCGCGCCGGGAAGGATCAGGGCGAGGTCGCGGTCGTACGGCAGCAGGCTGCCGGCCCAGTTCGCGAAGGAGCGATTCCAGGGGATGTTCAGCGTCCCCGGCAGGTGCCCCCCGGCGAACTCCGCGGCGGGACGCAGGTCCACGATCAACGCTGGCGCGGCGACTGTGAGTGATGAGAGCGGCAACGGCGTGGGGAGACCGCGAGCGCCGAGTATCGGCGGGCCTTCCTTGTTGATGCGCTTCATCGTTGCGAAGTAGCGGGGCGGCTCCGGTTGGCCTGACAGCACCTCGCGCACGAAGGTCGCCTCGTCTTTCACCTGGAAGGCCCAGTTGACCCGCTTCTCATAGCCCACCGTGGACTGCGGGACCGCGCTCATCCCTTTGCCGCAGGCCGATCCGGCGCCGTGGCCCGGCCAGACCTGCAGATGATCGGGCAGATGGCGAAAGCGTTCGAGGCTTTGCCACAGGGTGCGCGCGGCCAGGTCGGCAGAGCCGGTGACCTTGGCGGCTTTCTCGAGGAGATCGGGACGGCCGACGTCCCCGCAGAAGACGAAATCGCCGGTGATGATCCCCATCGGCTCCGTCGAGGCCGCGGTATCGGTCACCAGGAAGCTGAGATGTTCGGGTGTGTGACCGGGAGTATGCAGGGCCTGGATCTCGATCTTCCCGACGCGGAATCGACCCCCATCACGAAGCAGCTCCGCACCATCGGCCTTGGCGAAGGCGTACTTCCAGCCAGCGTCCCCGCAGTCGGAGAGATAGAGCTTGGCGCCGGTGCGTTGGGCCAGTTCGCGGCTGCCGGAGACGAAGTCGGCGTGGATGTGGGTCTCGGTGACCGCGGTGATCCGCAATCCCTCGCGTGCAGCGGCGGCGAGGTACTGATCGATATCGCGGTTGGGGTCGACGACCAGCGCCTCGCCGGTGGCGGCGCAGCCGATGAGGAAACTCGCCTGGGCGAGTTGCGAATCGTAGAGGCGCTGAAAGATCATCGCGGGATCGGAAAAAGGGCCGTCTGGAATGCGAACCGGAAAGATAACGGCGGTCCGCGGACTCCGCCCAGGTGCCGAGGCGCCGCGGGGCGGATAGAATTGTGGGATGCCAACACGTCTGGTCCTCGTCGGTGGCGGCCACGCCCATCTCAGCACGCTCGAAGCCTTTGCCCTGGAGCGGCCGGAGGAGATCGAGCTGACGATCGTCACCCCCGATCCTCGGCAGTTTCATCCCGCGATGCTCGCGGGCGCGATCGACGGCGGCCGCCCGCTCGAAGAGACTCGGATCGATATTGCGGCGCTGGCCCGCCGAGCGGGCGCCAAGGTGAGAATCACGCTGGCGCGGGGCCTCGATCGCACTCGCCGGGAACTGCAGTTGGGCGACGGCACCACGCTGCGCTACGACGTGGCCTCAATCGCGATCGGCACCGGACTGGAAGGCGCCGATCTTCCGGGAGTGCGAGAGCACGCCCTGATGGTCCAGCCGGCGGCGGAGGCGGGGGCGCTCGGTCCAGCGCTCGACGGACTCGTCAAGCGACGGGCGGGCCGGCCGATCCGGTTGCTGGTCGTCGGCACCGGAGCGATCGCGATAGAACTCGCGCTCGCCATTCGAGTGCGTGTGGCGGGGGCGGCGGCGGATGCTTCGGTCAACGTGACGCTGGTGGGCGAGAGCGCACGATTACTGCCAGACCGCTCGCCTGCCGCCGGACGGACGGCGATGCGTGCGCTCTCGGATGCCGGGATCGCCGCCCACTTCGGCGCCGGCGTCCGCAGTCTCGAACCCGGCACACTCACCCTCACCAATGGCGATCGACTCACCGCCGATGGCGTCGTCTGGGCGACCGGACCCGCGCCACTTCCATTCGCGCGCGCCACCGGACTCACCACCGACCCCGCCGGTTACCTCCGAGTCGATCCATGGCTCCGCTCCACCGACGATCCGCTCGTCTTCGCCGGCGGCGGCGCCGCGGTAGTCGGGGACGCGCCGGTCGACCCGATCCGGTCCGGTGCGATCCTTGCCCACAACCTGCTCTGCGTCTGCACCGGAACCGGGCCGCTCCGCCGCTACACTCCTCGGCGCCTCCCGGAGTTCGTTCGCCTTGGCCCCGCACGGGCGCTGGCCGATTGGGGATCTGTCGTCGTCAGCGGCGGATGGGTGAATGCGTTGAAGGAGCGTGGGGAGCGGGCGTATCTGGCGCGATTCAGGGACAAATAGACAGAGCGCTGCGCGCGATAAACGAGCGCCGCCCGATAACGGCAGAGCGCCGCCCGTCCCCGGGCGGCGCCTCATCGTTGAACGCAGTTCACGCGTAGTGGCCACCCGAGGACGGGCGGCCCTCGGCTCGACACATCTACTGCTTCACGTAAATCTCCCCACCCTTCGCCCGAAACTCCTCCGCCTTTTCCGCCATTCCTGCCTCCGCCTGCTTCTTCGCATCGGCCCGGATGTCCTGGCTGATCCGCATCGAGCAGAACTTGGGGCCGCACATCGAGCAGAAGTGGGCGACTTTGGCCCCCTCGGCGGGGAGGGTCTCATCGTGGAAGGCGCGCGCCGTCACCGGATCGAGCGCCAGGCAGAACTGGTCTTCCCAGCGGAAGTCGAAGCGCGCCCGGCTCAAGGCATCGTCCCACTCCCGCGCCCGCGGGTGTCCCTTCGCGAGATCGGCGGCGTGCGCCGCGATCCGATAGGCGATGACGCCCGCTTTCACGTCATCGCGGTCGGGCAGACCGAGGTGCTCCTTCGGGGTGACGTAGCAGAGCATCGCGGTGCCGTACCAGCCGATCATCGCGGCGCCGATGGCGCTGGTGATGTGGTCGTATCCCGGCGCGATGTCGGTGGTGAGGGGCCCCAGGGTGTAGAAGGGCGCCTCCTGACACCACTCCAGCTGCTTCTCCATGTTCTCCTTGATGAGGTGCATCGGGACGTGTCCCGGCCCCTCGTTCATCACCTGCACGTCGTGCGCCCACGCCACCTTGTTCAATTCCCCCTGCACTTTGAGCTCGGCGAACTGGGCCTCGTCATTCGCGTCGGCGATCGACCCCGGGCGGAGCCCGTCGCCGAGCGAGAAGGAGACGTCGTACGCCGCCATGATCTCGCAAATCTCGCGGAAATGGGTGTAGAGGAAGCTTTCCTGGTGATGGGCCAGGCACCACTTGGCCATGATCGAGCCGCCGCGGGAGACGATCCCGGTCACCCGGTTGGCGGTGAGCGGGATGAACCGAAGCAGCACCCCCGCATGCACCGTGAAGTAATCGACCCCCTGCTCCGCCTGCTCGATCAGCGTGTCACGATACGCTTCCCACGTCAGATCCTCGGCCACGCCGCCGACCTTCTCCAGCGCCTGGTAGATCGGCACGGTCCCGATGGGGACGGCGGAGTTCCGGAGGATCCAGCCGCGGGTCTCGTGAATGTTCTTGCCGGTGGAGAGATCCATCACCGTGTCGGCGCCCCAGAGCGTCGACCAGCGGAGCTTCTCCACCTCCTCTTCGATGGATGAGGTGATGGCGGAGTTCCCGATATTGGCGTTGATCTTGACCTTGAAGTTCCGGCCAATGGCCATCGGCTCCAGTTCGGGATGATTGATGTTGGCGGGGATGATCGCCCGGCCCCGCGCCACCTCGCTCCGCACGAACTCGGGGGCGAGCCCCTCTCGGAGCGCCACGAACTCCATCTCGGCGGTGATTTCGTTCTTCCGCGCGTAGTGCATCTGGGTGACCGGTCCGCTGCCTCGCAGCACTTTCCGCCGGAGCGTGGGGGGCATCAATTCCTCCTTGCCGCCGGAGAGCTGCCCCGTCTCCACCACGTTCCGCGCCCGGATCCACTCGCCGCGGAGCGCCGGCAGTCCCTGGTGCACATCGACCTCCTGCGGCCCGCTCGTGTCGTAGACCTGGAGCGACGGCTCCCCGCCCGAGAGCATGATTTCGCGCATCGGGACGCGGATACCCCGCGGCCCCTCGAGGAGGATCTTCCGCGAGTGCGGAAAGGCGTCCGCGAAGGACGAGCCGGCCGGACGAGTCAACGTGGGGGAACGATCAGTGGTGGTGGCCATCTTTTTCTCCCTCGGCCCGGAGGCCGAAAAACGAAACGCCGCTCCGGCGGAGTTCGCGGGAGGCGGCGTGAGGAGGGCGGGCCGTCATCGGCCGGCTACGGCAGGCCGATGACGGCCCGCCCTCCTCACCGCACTCCCTTCGCCGGTATCAGCCGGATCAGGTTCCAAGGGTGTCGTCTCAATCCAGAACGGGCGTGGCGCCCATTCCGGATGCCCCTGGCGGCAGTCGGATGATAGAGGGATGTACGGCGGGCCGCCAGTTGACCGGGGGGTGAGGAAAGACGGCTGGTCGCGAGTCAACAGCTTTCGAGCGGCGCAGGCGCCGCCCCCTCGGATATGAAAACGAGAGCTACGCCGGCGCCACCGGTGGAGCTGGTGGGGCATCGGCCGCGGGGGGAGCGTTCGCGACGGCGGCCTTGGCCGCCGCCGATCCCTCGCCGCGCAGGGGCGTCTTGTCGTCCACCTCCACCCGGCGCAGCCCCCACTCCTTCATCATCTCCACGAAGGCGTGGCCCGCATCCGGGTCGAACTCCCGACCCAATCCCGCCTCGATATACGCCAGCACTTTCTCCGACTCCCAGGCGCCGCGATAGGGGCGATGGGTCCGGAGCGCATCGTAGAAGTCACAGATGTGGACCAGTTTGCTGGCGTGATGGCAGTCGCGGGCGTAGTGCAAGTGCGGGTATCCGGTGCCTCCGTCCATCACGATGTGATGCTCGTAGGCCACCGCCGCGGCGAGGTCGAGCCGCTGTTCGCGGGCGATGATGATCTTCGCTCCCTCGGCCGGATGCGCCCGCATCACGTCGCGCTCCTGTTCGGTGAGCTTGCCCGGCTTGATCAGGATGTCCTTCGGGATCTTCACCTTGCCGAGGTCGTGGAGCAGTCCCGCGACGCCGTAGGCCCGGACATCCTTGGGGCCGAGCCCCAGATACTCGGAGAGCGCCATCGCGAGCACCGACACGTTGGTCGAGTGCGTCGTCGTGTACTGGTCGAACTCCTTGAGCTGCAGGAGCGGGATCACGATCTCGCTCTCGCCGTGCATCGCCACCGAAAGCGAGCGCACCACGGCTTCCGCTTCGAGCAACGGGAGGGTGGAGCGCTCTTCCACTTCCTTGTTGATCCACCGGACCGCTTCGGCCTCTTCCGCGAGGGTGTAGTTGATCGTCGCCGTCGTCGGCATCTCGATGCGCGGATCGCCGGTCACCCCCCGGACGCCGATGGTGCCGAAGCGGATCCCGGTGGTCCGGCCCTGCCGCTGAGTGCTGGTGTCGATCGCCGTCAGCGCCAGCCGCGCCAGGACCTCGTCCAGGAAGTCCTCGAACTCGGTACGGTCGACCTGGGCGGTGATCTCCAGCCGCTGGATCCCGGCGGCGCTCAAACGGGTGCCCCACTCCCAGTCCTTCAGTTCCCGGAGCCCTTCGTTGCGATAGATGACCTCGCCGGCGAGGAACGAGAACACCGGCAGAGGATCGCTCTCGCGCAATCGCTCCAGGTGGCCATAGGCGACGTCGAGTCCGCGCTCGCGAGCCGGGTGGCCATCGCGATAGAGCGCCATTGTCGAAAGCGCCTGCGCCAGCGAATGGAGGAACTGCGGGGCCTCGCTCATCGCCCCCCCTTCGATCGCGCCGCTGCCCGGATCTCGGCGTCCTCGCTCTTGGCCGCCAGATCGAGCACCGCTCGCGCCTCGGCGTGCGCGGCCCAGTGCTGGGCCAGTGCTGCCAGGGCCGCCAGCGATTCCACCGACCTCGGCGCCAAGCGATCCCGCCGGAAGATGCCCTGCTTCGTCATCGTGTAGTCGAGCAGCAACGCCAGCGTCGCGGGGCTGCGGACCCCGCCGAGCACCCGGAGGGCGAGCCCCCGGACCGCCTCACCGCGGGCGGAGTCGTTTGCCACCGCCGTGATGCGGGGAATCGCCGCCGGGGGGCACGACTCGAGCGCCGCGGTAAGACCGAGGCGGAGCACCGCCTCATCGGCGTCCGCGATCGCGGCGTTGACCGCGGCGTCCCGCCGATCGGGGAGCCGGAAGGCGAGGCGATACGCTTCGCGGCGGACCCGTGCATCGGCGTGCCGGACCCAGGGCTCGGGTGAGAATCCTTCGGGCCACGACGGCATCGCGCCCAGCAGAGAGAGCATGTTCCGCTGCACGAACCAGGGAGTATCGATCAGGCGAGCCACCACCTGGTCGCCGATCCCCGGCCCCAGCTGCGCCAGGCGGTCGTGCAGCTTCCGGCGGACCGTGCGCGATTCCGCCGCCGCATAGGCCTCGAGCATCGGTTCAGCCGCCTCGCTCCCGAGCCGGACGGCGAGGCGATCCACCAGACTAAAGGGGATCTCCGCCAACGCGAGCAGTTCGCGCAACCGGTCGGTCGTCGCCAGGTACTCCCAGAGCGTCGCCACCGTGCCATTGACCCGGGGGGCGCGCTCCAGCGTATCGAGCACCGCCGGGAGCTCTCCCGCCGCAACCCGAATGTCCACCGCGCGCCGCACCGACTCGCCGAGGACATCCACCTCGATCGCCATCTCGATCAGCCGGCTCGGTTCGCACTCCTGTTCCGGCATCGCGGGGCGGCGCGCGATCGCATCGCGCGACATCGCCTCGAGGATGTCGGTGTATTGATCGGGGTTCGGGTCGTTGAGCTCCCAGCCGCTCAGGAGTTGCCGCACATTGTCCCGCAGCGCGTGGTCCGCCTCTTTTCGTCCTTCGGGGGCGCCGACCTCCGCGTGGGCGGCGAACTTGGAGAGAAGCCGGACGAGGGAGTGGGAGATGCTCTGGTGCGAGGTGTCCGCCGCCGCCTTCACCAGCTCCACCACGGCGCTCACCGCCATCCCCTGTGAGGCGTCGAGGACGAATCGCCGCCGCTGCGCCGCATCGCCCCCCATCTCCAGAAGCCGCCGCAAGGTCTCGGGACGGAGCGCGGAGACGAGGCGGGAGACCCGGCGCTGCAGTCCGCTGGCGGCGGGGTCGACGTTGTCCTTGACCTCATCGGCGATCTGCAGGAGGTAACCGACGATCACCTGATCGTAGGTGGTCTCGCGGGCGTGTTCGTCGATGGCGCGCGCCACTTCGCCCGGCTCGGCGGAGGCGGGCGCCACCTCCCCGCTGGTTTCACCCGCCAGGGCGGCACTGGCAAGGCCGACCCAGAGCTGTCCCGAGCGCCCCGACGCCTCGGCCCGGGTCGCCGGTGCTCCGCTCGGATCGGCCTCTTCTTCGATGAGTTCGAGTTGATCGTAAGCCAGCGGGAAGAGCCAGACGTTGGGCCAGCGCCGGAGCTCGTCGGCGTCGCCGCGGCCGAGCGGGGAGCCGGAGAGATGGGAATCGGTGGCGAGGACCGCCAGGAACTCGGCGATCTCGGGGAACTCGAGCCCCTGGGTGAACTTGATCGCGCCGAGGTGGTGCCGGTGGAGCTTGAGGGCGAGCTCCCGCAGGAGGGGATTGTTCGGGTCGGTGGCAATTCCTTCGATCACCAGCTGGTGCCGGGCCACGCCGAGGGAGAGACTCGACCGATCCTCCAGGAGCTGGTGCACCCGCTCCGTGAATCCGGCCACCGAAGCATCGAGCAGCGGGTGTCCGGCGGGATAGATCTGGGTCTTGTGAAGGGCGATCGAGAACTCGACCAGGAAGGTCGCAAGCTCCCGGGAAAGGAGCTTGGTCTCGGCCGCGGTGCTGGGGGTGGGAGACGCCGCAGGGGACGGCGTGGGATCGCTCATTGGAAGAAAGCTAACCCCCGCCCGACGAGGGGGGAGGGAGGCGGGCAAGATCGCGCCTGACGAGCACATTCCAGAGCTCCGGAACCATCCTGGACTGGAACATTTTCAACGTTCAGCCCGTAGTAAACGAACTTAGCCCCGGACCCCTGTGACCAAATGAGGGTGGAGTGGACCGGCAGACCGAACGATTCATCGACCGAATGGCAGCCAGCCTCAGCGCGGACGGGTATCCGCGGATCGCGGGGCGTATCTACGGGCTCCTGCTGCTGAGCGCCGACGGGCTCTCCCTCGACGACCTGGTGGGGGCCCTGGTGATATCCAAGGCGAGCGCCAGTACCAATGCGAGACTCCTGGGACAGCGGGGGATCGTGGAGCGTTACCATCATTCGGATGACCGCCGCGACTACTACCGGGTATTCCCCAATCACTTCGAACGGACGATGAGTCAGCGCCTGGAAAAGTGGCAGCGGGTCTCCGAAGCGCTGCGGGAGGCGCGGCTGGCGATTCCGCCGCGCAGCGCCGCCGTGCTGGAGCGCCTCCAGATGTACGAGGCGCGCTATGCCGAGCTCTCGGTGGCGTGGCGGGGGCTCCTCACCCAGTGGGTGGAAGAGCGCCAGGCGGCCCTGGCCGGAGCCGAGCGATGAAGTGCCGAACAGCGGCCTTCGCCGCCGGCCTGCTCACGATGGCGGTGGCGGGATGCGGCGCGCCGTCGATCTCGGGAGTTGCGGGGCTCCCGCCCCGGCCGAGTCAATTGTGGACTCCTCCGGCGAATCTTGAGCGGGCCGACGATTCTCTCGCAAGCGTGGCGGTGCCGCCCGACATCGAGGCGCGGATCCACGCGCTGACACTGACCGACGTCATCGGCATCGGCCTGCAGAACAATCCAGCCACCAAGTTCTCCTGGGCCAACGCCAAGGCGGCGGCGGCCCTCTATGCCGTGGCGCAGTCCACCTGGCTGCCGACCATCGACGGGCAGGTCGTCGCCTCGCACACCAAGCAGCAGAGGCCGGGCGGCGCGGCCGGTGTCTTCGAACAGAACTCGCTGGCGCCGGCATTGACGCTCAACTGGCTGCTCTGGGACTTTGGCGGGCGCACCGGCGCCTCCAGCGCGGCCAAGCAGACGATGATCGCGGCCGACTTCACCCACAACGCCACGTTGCAGAGCACCGTCCTCGCCATCGAACAGGCGTACTTCCAGTACGTCGCGACCCGGGCGCTGCTGGCGGCGCAGCGCGAGGCGCTCGCCGAAGCCGACACCAACCTGGCCGCCGCCGAGGAACGGCATCGGGTGGGACTCGCGACGATCGCCGATGTCCTGCAGGCGCGGACCGCCGCCTCGCAGGCAGAGCTCCTGGCCGAAACAACTGAAGGCAACGTGCAGACGACGCGGGGCGCACTGGCGACGGCGCTCGGCTTCCCGGCCAACCTCCCGTTCGACCTCGACTCGACGGCGGCGGAGGTCCCGGTGGGCCATCTCTCCGACAGCGTGGAGGCGCTGATCAACCAAGCCTTGCAGGGGCGACCGGATCTGGCGGCGGCCCGCGCGACCGCCCAAGCGGCGGGCGCCCGATACAGTCAGTCCCGCGCCGCCCTTCTCCCCTCGCTGCAGGCCACCGGGAACCTGGGCCAGTCCTACACGACGACCATCCCGGACGGCACGAGCAACTACACCGTCCAGCTCGGGCTCAAGATCCCGCTCTTCGACGGCTTCGGCCGGGCCCAGAACGCCGAGGCGGCGTCCGCCCTGGCCGAAGCGGCGCGCGCGAGCACTGAAGGGCTCCGCCAGCAGGTGATCTTCGAAGTCTTCAGCGCCTATTACACCTTGCAGTCGGCCAATAAGCAGGTCGGCACCTCCGAGGACCTGCTGGCGAGCGCGACAGAGTCGGCCGAAGCGGCGCTGGGGCGCTACCGGGCAGGCGTCGGCACGCTGCTGGAACTGCTCTCGGCGCAATCCGCGCTGGCGAGTGCCCGCGCGCAGCGGGTGCAGGCGCGCTTTACCTGGAACCTGGCGCTGGCCCAGTTAGCCCGGAACGCCGGCGTACTCGACCCGACCGGCGGCACCGGCCTGCATCTCCTCTCCAATACCTCCATCGGCCCGACTCGATGACCCTGACCGGCGTGATCCGTTCCGGCCGCCTCCGCGCGGCACCGCTCCTCCTCTCCGCGCTGGGCGCCGCGTGTGGTCGCCAGAGCGCATCCAATCTGCCTCCGGTCCCCGTCGCCGTAGCCAAGGTGCTTCGGCAGGATGTGCCGTACGAGCTGACCGCCACCGGCACCGTTGAGCCGGTCCAGACCGTGGCGGTGACCGCCCAGGTGAACGGGCAGATCACCCGGGTCGCTTTCCGCGAAGGAGATCCCGTGCAGGCGGGACAGCTCCTCTTCCAGCTCGACCCTCGGCCCTTCCAGGCATCGCTCGACCAGGCGCGGGCGGTGGTGGAACGAGACCGGGCCCAGCTCGCGAGCGCCGAGGCGGATGAGAAGCGCTACGCCGATCTGGCCGGGAAGGACTACGTGACCCCGCAACAACTGGAGCAGACGCGGGCGACCGCCAGCGCCCTCCGAGCCACGCTGGCGGCCGATTCCGCGGCGGCCGAAAACGCCCGGCTCAACCTCCAGTACACCGCCATCCGGGCGCCGATCTCCGGGCGAGCCGGCGCCATCCTGGTGCGGGAAGGGAACCTGGCCAAGGCCCAGGGCAATCCGCTGGTCGTCATCAATCAGCTCCGGCCGATCCTGGTCCGGTTCGCGGTCCCCTCGACCGCGCTCGGCGCCATCCGGGCCCACCAGACGGGCAACGTGACCGCCCACGTCGACCCGGTCGGTCCCGGCGGGATCGGCAGCGACGGCAAGCTCTCCTTCGTCGATAACGCCGTCGATTCCTCGACCGGCACCATCCTGCTCAAGGCCACGTTCGTGAACGCCACCGAATCTCTCTGGCCCGGCGAGCTGGTCAATGTGCGTCTCCAGCTCTTCGTCGAGAAGCAGGTGACGACGGTGCCGAGCGCCGCCATCGTCTCGGGGCAGCAGGGCGATTACGTCTTCGTCATCGGAGCGGACCAGACCGCGAGCCAGCGGGTGGTGCAGGTGGAGCGCTCGACCGGGGATCTGACGCTCCTGACCGGCGTGGCGCCGGGCGAGACCGTCGTCACCGACGGACAGCTCAAGCTCCGCCCCAACGCGACGGTCTCCATCAAGCCGTCCGCCGCGGGGCCGGCGGGCTCCGGCGCCTCGAACGACAGCGCCACCGCGGGGGCGATCAAGTGAACGTCGCGGAACCGTTCATCAAGCGGCCGGTGATGACCACGCTGGTCATGTCCGGCATCCTCTTCTTCGGCATCGTCGCCTACCGGCTCCTCCCGGTGAGCGACCTGCCTTCGGTCGACTATCCGACCATCACGGTCAACGCGAGCCTCTCCGGCGCCAGCCCCGAAACGATGGCGGCCTCCGTAGCGACACCGCTGGAGAAGCAGTTTTCGACCATCGCCGGGCTCGACGCGATGAGCTCCGTCAGCACGCAGGGCGGCACCTCGATCTCGCTCCAGTTTACCCTCACCCGCAGCATCGACGCCGCCGCCCAGGATGTGCAGTCCGCCATTTCGCAGACCTTGCGCCAACTGCCGCAGGGGATCCTGCCGCCGTCGTACCAGAAGGTGGACCCGTCCTCCTCGCCGATCCTCTATTTCGCGCTCACCACCCGGACCTTGCCGCTCTCCCAGCTCGATGAGTTCGCGGAGACCTTCCTCTCGCAGCGGATCTCGACGGTGGATGGCGTGGCGGCGGTGCAAGTGTACGGCTCGCAGAAATATGCGGTCCGCATCCAGCTCGACCCGCGGGCGCTGGCGGCGCGGAAGATCGGGATTGATCAGGTCGTGAATGCGGTGAGCACGGGAAACGTGAACCTCCCCACCGGCGTCCTCTGGGGCACCGACAAGGCGTACAGCGTGGAGGCCAACGGGCAACTGCAGGATGCCGCGGCCTTCCGCCCGCTGATCGTGACGTACCGGGACGGCCGACCCGTCCGACTGCAGGATCTCGGCAATGTCCTCGACAGCGTGCAGGACTCGCACGTGGCGAGCTGGTATGACAACACCCGCGCCATCGTGCTCGCCATCCAGCGGCAGCCCGGGACCAACACCGTCGCGGTCGCCGCACGGGTGCGGGGAATGATGCAGCAGCTGGAGGCCGAGCTGCCGGCGTCGGTCGAAGTGCATACCCTCTTCGACCGGTCGGAAGGGATCGAGGCCTCGGTCTCGGACGTCAAGTTCACCCTCGGCCTGACGATTGCGCTCGTGGTACTGGTCATCTTCCTGTTCCTGCGGAACGTTCCGGCCACCGTCATCCCCAGCCTGGCGCTGCCGATGGCCCTGATCGGCACCTTCGCGGTGATGTACCTCCTCAACTTTTCACTCGACAATTTGTCGCTGATGGCGCTCACGCTGTCCGTGGGCTTCGTGGTCGATGACGCCATCGTCGTGCTGGAGAACATCGTCCGTCACATGGAAATGGGCGAGGGGGTGATGGAGGCCTCGCTCAATGGTTCCCGCGAGATCGGCTTCACGGTCATCTCGATGACGCTCTCCCTGGTGGCGGTCTTCCTGCCGGTGCTGCTGCTCGGCGGCCTCATCGGCCGCCTCTTCCGCGAATTCGCGGTCACCATCGGAGTCGCGATCCTGGTCTCGGGATTCGTATCGCTCACGCTGACCCCGATGCTCTGCAGCCGCTTCCTCAGGGCGCACCCGCCGGACGAAACCCACGGCCGGTTCTACCTGGCTTGCGAGCGGGCATTCGACGCCTCGCTGGCATGGTACCAGCGGACGCTGCAGTGGGTGATGGACCGGCGGCCGATGGCGATCGCCTTCTCCGTCCTGATCCTCTTCGCCACCGTCGGGCTGTTCGTGATCTCGCCCAAGGGATTCCTGCCGAGCGAGGACCAGGGCCAGCTCTTCGCGACGACCGAGACGGCGGAAGGCACGTCGTTCGACGCGATGCAGGACCATCAGAGGGCGGCCGCCACCATCGTGGCGCAGGACCCCAACATCCAGGATTTCATGTCCGCCGTCGGAGGCGGCCGGGGCACGAGCAACCAGGGACGGCTGTTCATGCACCTCAAGCCGCGGAAGGAGCGCGCGCTTTCCGCCGACGAGGTGGCCCGGGAGCTGACCGGGAAGTTGAGCGCCGTGCCCGGCCTTCGGGTCTACATCCAGAACCCGCCGCCGATCAACATCGGGGGCAAGCTCTCCAAGAGCCTCTATCAGTTCACCCTGACCGGCTCGGACATCACCCAGCTGTACCAGGCCGCGACCGACCTCGAGGGGAAGCTCAGGGTGCTGCCCCAGCTCGCCGACGTGACCAGCGACCTGCAGATCAAGAACCCGCAGGTCTCCGTCACCATCGACCGCGACCGCGCGGCCTTCTACGGGCTCGACGCGAGTGCGGTGGAGGACGCGCTCTACAACGCCTACGGCGCGCGCCAGGTCTCCACCATCTACACGCCCACCAACCAGTACTGGGTGGTGCTGGAGCTGCTGCCGCAGTATCAGCGGGACCTGTCCGCGCTCAGTCTGCTCTACCTCACCGGCCGGAACGGAGAGCCGGTGCCGCTGGCGAGTCTCGCCACCGTGACACCGAGCGTGGGCCCGCTCTCGGTGGGTCACGCCGGCCAACTGCCCGCGGTCACCATTTCCTTCAATCTGGTGCCGGGCGTGGCTCTGGGCGACGCGGTGGCCGAGGTGCAGAAGGTGGCCAACGCCACCCTGCCCGCCGCCATCGGCACCAGCTTCTCCGGCACGGCCCAGGCGTTCCAGCAGGCGCAGAGCGGCCTGCTCGGCCTCCTGCTGCTCGCGATCATCGTGATCTACCTCGTCCTCGGCATCCTCTACGAGAGCTTCATTCATCCGCTGACGATTCTGTCGGGGCTCCCGTTCGCCGGATTCGGAGCGCTGCTCACGCTCTTCATCTTCCGGATGGACGTGAGTCTCTACGCCTTCGTCGGGATCATCATGCTCGTGGGCCTGGTCAAGAAGAACGCGATCATGATGGTGGACTTCGCGGTGGAGGCGGAAAAAGCGGGGAAGAGCGCCCGGGACGCGATTCTGGAGGCGTGCAGCGTCCGGTTCCGGCCGATCATGATGACCACCTTCGCGGCACTGATGGGAACCTTGCCGATCGCGATCGGTTCCGGCACCGGCGCGGAATCCCGCCGGCCGCTAGGTGTGGCCGTGGTCGGCGGGCTCGCCTTCTCCCAACTGATCACCCTCTTCGTGACGCCGGTGGTGTATACCTACTTCGACGACCTGCAGCACTGGTTCGCGACGCGGCGCAACAAGGCGCCGGCGGTCGCGGAAGCGCACTGATAGTGAGAGGTGAGGGGTAAGCGGTGAGGGGTAAGCGGGCTCCCGGCCGAGATCTCGATGGAGCGCCAGCGTCGATGAAGGGTAAGCGGGCTCCCTACCGAGATCTTGATAGGGAGCCCGCTCACTTCTTACCGCTTACCCCTCACCGATGTCACATCCGCAGGAGATAGCTGAACTTCACGAAGAACGCGTCGTCGATCCGGGTGAAGTCCTGAAAGCGGAACCCGATCGGCTCGACCGCGTTGCTCCCGTAGCCGGCGTAGAAGACGGTACCGGGGTTCGGCTGGTAGCTGACGAGCAGATCGGCGTGAAAGAGGTCGGTCTTCCGCGGACCGGCCCGGACCAGGGAGTCGTTGGGCTGCTGCAAGTAGATCGGGAGTTCGGTGCGGGAGTTGTCCCGCAGTGAGTCGGTCTCGTTCTGGATGTACTGCCCCACCACCCTGACGAAGAGCGGCCGGGACACCTGGTATTCCACGGTGAGTCGCGGCACCCGCCCCACGTTCACCCGCGTGCCGTCGGTGCGCCGGTTGACCTGCTGCCAGGAGTAGGTCGCGCCGACCCGCAGGTTGGCGTTCGGGCGCCAGTTGGCCCCGAGCTGCAGCACCACAAGATCGCCTGAGGCCCATTCATAGTAGTTCTCGTCATGGCCTCTCAGGATGAACCCGCTGGCGTCGAACTGACGGAAGGCTGGCGTGCCGACCTGAACGACGAACTCGCTGTTGGGAATGGTGGGCTGGCCGGTGAAGTGCACGGTGTCGACCCCGCCGCCGTTGGGCACGAGGAGCCGGTAGTTGGCGAACAGTCCTGAGTCATAGCCGAATGACTCGAAGAAATACCCCCCGCCGATCTGCCAGCCGCCCTTCAGCACCGACGTCAGGTTCAGGTGCAACTGCTTGGTCTGCAGTCCCTGCCCATGCATGAGGTGCTGGTACTGCCACACGCCGCCGAGCGAGACATCGCCCGTGACCCGTTGGAACCACTGGTCTTGGCCCCCGTACACCGTGTAGCTCGGGTCGAGGAGGGCGTTGACCACCCCGGCCTGGCTGATGAATCCGCTCCCGGTGTGGAACTTGTCAGAGATGCCGGTGAACCCGGAGTTCCAGCCGAAGGTCCGCCCGGCCCGCCGAAAGCTCACGTTCCAGATCGGGCCGTCGTTCACCACCCCACCCTCCAGATCGTGGCTCATCCCGACCTGGAATTGGGCGGTGTAGACCTTGGCGAAGTTGAAACGACCGTCCACCGCACCGACCTGGTTCAGGTCGGGGCCGTCGGTCCGGTCGGTGAGGACGACGCCGATCTTCGACCCGGCACCGAGATCGCGCTGGGCCCGGACGATCCCGAAGACCGGATTGTGCCCGGGGACCAGGCCGTCGGCTTCGTCGTCGACAGCGGCGATGACGCCGAGGTTGGTGCCCGCGGCTTTGCCGGTCAACTTGACGGCGGCCACCGGCTGGACGATCTGCCGAGTATAGACCAGCTGGAAGGGAGACTGGAAGAACTCCAGGCCGTCGAGGAAGAACGGTCGCTTCTCGGGATAGAAGAGCGCCTGACGCGGGTCGAAGCCGAGCTGGCCGGCATCGGATTCGACCTGGGAGAAGTCCGGCTTGGCGGTGCCGTTGAGAGTCAGGTTGTTGGAGATGCCCCACCGCACGTTGCCGCCGATGTCCGGGCCGGTGGTGCTGTAGGCATACGCTCCGCCCCCCGGAGCGGGGGCGCCGTCGCGGCGGCCCGTGACCTCCGGATTCAGATCCATCACCAGGCCGCGGTGGATGTCGCTGATCCCCGCCAACGTGCCCGATTGCCCGAGGAACGACGCGGCCGCCCTCCGCGCCGGGGCCCAGGTCTGGGTGGTGCCATCGTGCTGGACATCCCGCTCGATGTTGATCCCCCAGTCCTGGACCTTGGCTGATTGGTAGCGCAGCGTCTTGAAGGGGACCCGGACCTCGATCTCGTACCCCCACGGCGTCAGGCGCCCCTTCGACTGGAACACGTAGTCCGGGCTCAGGTCGACCGGTTCCCGGCCCCCGGTGACCGGGTTGCCGAACACACTGTTGCCGTTGCTCCGCCCCGACTCCACGAGCACGCCGTCGGCCTGAACGCCGAGGGGGTTGACCGCAAAGAGGGTCGCCTGGCGCCCGTCGTGGAAGGTGCTCAGGTAGATCTGGATGTTGTCGTCGGAGAAGATGTTGTCGCGATTGGCCAGGGTAGCGTGGACCTGACCGTGCCGTTCGTAAGCCCGGACCCCGAAGTAGATCGCGGTCGGGGAGTACCAGACCAGGACCTGGGTCGAGTCGTTGGCCGGGATGCCGTCAGTCGGACTGTACTGGGAAAAACCGCTCAGCACCGCCGCTTGTGCCCACACCGGCTCGTCAAGCTGGCCGTCGATGACCGCTTCGGCCTCCAAGCGGGGGAGGTGCAGGGTGGTCTGGCCGGCCTGACCGGAGTAGGTCTGCTGTTGTGCCGCCACAACCGCGGCGCCGAAAAAGCAGAGCAGCGGTACTACAGCCCAGCGGCGGCGAAGTCGCACGGAATCGGCCTCAAAGCAAAATGGAACGCGGGGCGCGACAGCGCTGGGATTGGGAGTTGTACGAAGGAATGCAGGTGCAGGATTCAGCACAGGGCGTTGCGGGATGGAAAGTGGGGTCGTTGGCCGTTAGTCGAGGGTGACAAGTCACAGGGCGCAGGTCACAGGGATGAGACGACAGGTGGAGGCATCGTTCCATCCCCGAATGTCATCCCGAGGGAGCGGAGCGACCGAGGGACCTTGGCGGCGGCAAGCGACACTTGCGATCGAGGCACGGTTGATTCGGGACAGGTCCCTCGCTCTGCTCGGGATGACAGCCGTGCCAAGATTAGATTTCAATCCAGATGATCTCCACCCCTTCTCCTCTTCTTCTCCTCCTCTCGCTGCTCGGGTCCAAATGCGCCTTCCCCGCTTCGCGCTCCCGTTTGCCCTCTGCCTCGTCGCCCTGCCAACGGCGGCCCGAGCTCAGTCATCTCCGGTCACCCGCGCCGATGTCGGCCGCGTCCTCTCGGCGCTGGCCGACGACTCGATGCAGGGCCGCCTCACCGCGACTCCCGGCGCCGACCGCGCGGCGGCGTTCATCGCCACCGAGATGGCGCGCATCGGCTTGAAGCCGCTGGGGGACAGCGGCTACTTCCAGCGCGTCGCCCTCGAGATGGTCACAATCCGCCCGCCGGCGGGAGCCTCGCCTACGCTCAAGCCGCGCGACCGGCTGATGCTGCTCAAGGACCTCGGTGATCTCGACACCGTCCCCGCGGCCGCACGCCGCCACGGGCAGAATGTCCTCGGCGAGATCGAAGGCTCCGACCCCGCGCTCAAGAGCGAGGTCGTCCTGGTCGACGCCCACTACGATCACCTCGGCGTCGGCCGTCCGGTCAATGGCGATTCGATCTACAATGGTGCCGACGACGACGCCTCCGGCGTGACGGCGGTGCTCGAGATCGCGCGGGCGATGATGGCGGGCCCCCGCCCCAAGCGCAGCATCATCTTCGCCGCGATGACCGGGGAAGAGGTCGGCCTCCTCGGCACCCGCTGGTACATCGCCCATCCGGTGGTGCCGATCGCGAGCATGGCGGCCAATATGGAGATCGAAATGATCGGCCGCCCCGATTCACTCGCGGGCGGACCGGGCAAGGCGTGGCTCACCGGCTACGAGCGCTCCACAATGGGGGATATGCTCAAAGCGAACGGGATCCCGATCGTCGCCGATCCCCGCCCCGACCAGCACTTCTTCGAGCGAAGCGACAACATTGCCTTTGCGAGAGCTGGGGTGCCGGCGCACACGTTGTCGAGCTTCAATCTCCACGCCGATTATCACCAGCCGTCGGATGACTTCCGCCGAGTCGATCTCGACCATATGACTGCAGTGATCCAGGCCGCCGCCAAGGCGATCGCGCTGCTTGGCAGCGGACCGAAGCCGGAGTGGCACGTGGGGGGCCGGCCGGCGCAGTAGCACGTCACCCCGCACAAGACGTCATGCCGGCGAAGGCCGACATCCAGAACAGTGGACCTCGGCGTGCGCCGGGGTGACGACGATGAGGGCAGCGGCTCCGCACAAGACGTCATGCCGGCGAGGGCCGGCATCCGGAACAGTGGACCCCGGCGTACGCCGGGGTGACGACGCAGGGTCACCCGGCCTTGCCCCCTTCCCTGTCCCCGGTCATCGTTTTCCCGTAGTTTATCTGTCGATCTGCGCGCCCCCTTCCCGACACCGGTACCTCCATGCACCTGACGACCCTCGACTGGGCCATCATCGCGGCGTCCGTCGTCATCTCCTTCCTCCCGGCACTCTTCTTCTACAAGCGCGCCGGGCAGAGCACCGCCGAGTTCTTCACCTCGGGGCGGGCGGCACCCTGGTGGCTGGTCGGGGTGTCGATGGTAGCCACCACCTTCAGCACCGACACGCCGAACCTCGTCACCAACATGGTGCGGCAGAACGGGGTCTCGGACCACTGGCTCTGGTGGTCGTTCCTGCTGACGGGGATGATGACCGTCTTCTTCTACGCCAGGCTCTGGCGCCGGTCCGGCGTGCTGACCGATCTCGAGTTCTACGAACTCCGCTATTCCGGGAAGGCGGCCACCTTCGTCCGCGGCTTCCGCGCCATCTACCTCGGCCTCTTCTTCAACTGCGTCATCATGGCGACGGTCAACCTCGCCGCCGCCAAGATCGCCAACGTGGTCCTCGGCCTCCCGATGTGGGAGACGATGCTGATCTGTTCGGTGATCAC
>JBIOIC010000009.1:0-18861 GCA_044449625.1 Gemmatimonadales bacterium
GCTTCTGCCGGGCGTCGAGTTGACCGTGATCGCGGGCCGTCGGTCCGAGGCTATAGCGCGGTGTCATCCCGCCATCGACCGGGTCCTCACCTTCGATCGCCACCCACTCCGATTGCTGCCGTTCCTCGCCCGACTTCGGGACCGAACCTTTGACGCTTGGCTCGATCCGAAGGAACATTTCAGCCGCAATCATGCCACCCTCGCCCGGATCGCAAAAGCGCGCATCAAGGTGGGCTTCAATCGGCGGCCGGGCGGTCCCTTCGACAGGGCGGTGGTAGCGCCGGTCGATCCGACGACCCACTTCACCAAGATGATGCTGGCGCCCCTCGATCTGCTCGGGATCCCGTGGGAGAGCCCCCCGCCCCTTTCCTTGGGGCTCCCCGCTGAATCGGTAGCGCGGGCGGATCGCATGCTCCAACGTCGCGCGCTGCTCGAGGTGCTGGTCAACATCTCGGCGGGAATGCCCGCGCGGTACTGGCAGGAAGGGAAGTGGGGAGACCTGCTGTCACGGGTGGCGGGGATTCGGCCGGCCCGCTTCTGGCTGAGTTCATCGCCCGAGGATGCGGTTCTCGCGGACCGGATCGTGGCCGTGGCCGGGACCCAGGGCGCCGAGATCAGCCGGCTGCCGCCCGGGTCCCTGCTCGATGTGGCCGCGGTAGTGCAACGGGTGGATGTGGTGATCTCGATGGACACATCCATCGTCCATCTCGCCAGCGTTTATGATCGTCCGATCGTCGGTCTCTACACCACTCCCGAGCCGAATTTCAGTCGCTTCCGGCCTCTCAGCCGCGTCCAGGAGGTCATCCAAGGGGAGCGGATCGGCGACATCCCTGTCCACTCCGTTGCGATTGCGTACGAAAGGCTGCTCGCCCGCCTGTAAGGTTGTCCCTTCAGTGCCGGGCTCACCGCAGCCGGAAGCTGGTTGATCGCGTTTCCAGGCGCAGGCTCGGCAGTCCCACCACATGCAGCAGCAGCCGCCTCACCCCCCGTCCCAGCGCGCTCCCCACATCTTCGGTCCCCGTCGCGGCCGGCCCCACGTCCCCTTGCAGGAACGTTTCCAGCTCCTTGATGTCGGTGTCGGAGAGCGTCGTCACGTCGAGCGTCACGACGTAGTAGTACTGCGCCGCCCGGGTGGGCTGGATCGCGATCCGGGTCAGCCGGTGCACCCCCGCCGCGAGCCCCTCCCGTCCGGCGTAGCGATCGGTCCGGGTGCGCCGGCTGTCCACCGTCGTCACGGTGTACTGGTCGAGCAGCGGCTCGTGCCGCACCAGCACATCCCATTCGACCGAACGCTCGAAGGCATCCAGCCACCCCGATCGCGACCGCCACAACTCCAGCCGGTAATGCAGGCGCACCGGGAAGCCGGAGCCGAGCATCGCGTCGATCCGCGGGTCGTCGAGGAGGTGGTTGATCTGGATCAGGGCCTGGCGCGCTCCGTTCGTCGCCGTGTCCGGCGTCAGGTCGACGGCGAGCGCGACCTCCACATCCTGAGCCCGCAGCGTGCGCGGGCCCAGCAGTACGGCTGCGGCGACGAACAGGAGTGCTCGGCGCACTAGAATCGCTGCTGCAGGCGCACGGTGAACTGGACCGGCTGGCCGTCGGTCAGTCCTTTGGCCAGGTATACCCCGATCCCGCCTGCGTCGAGGCCGACACCGACATCCGCTTTCCACTCCCGGAACGCCGGTATCCGGTCGTTGGGGACCCGCCCCGGCCCGACGCCGGTGAGCCACCCCGTGCCGGCATCGCTGAACACGACGAGATCGGCCTGGGTGAGCCCGAAGGCGCGATCCAGGTTGCCGTGTTCCACGTCGCGATAATGAAAGAGGAGGCCGAGGTTCAGCCGGCTGCGGAGTTCGAGCTGGGCGGCGAGCATCCGGTCGCAAAGGGCGGGATCGGCGGGGTCGCTGTAGCCGCTGGCGGCGCAGTTGGAGGCGCGGAAGCCGTAGCCGGGGAGGATGTCGGGGCCGCCGAGCGCCACGCGCCGCTGCAGCGGCAGGGGATCGCCGCCCATCCACCCGCCGCCGGTGATCCGGGCATTCAGGCGCATGTCCGGGGTCAGCCGATTGTACATCCGGGCGTCAAACCAGAGCCGGCCGAAGCTGTAGGAACCATCAGTCGGGATCGAGCCGCGGATGGTCGTCGGCAACGAAAGCGGGGCCACGTTACGGCTTCCGCTCCGTTCGATGCGCCCCCGCAGCCACCAACCGGCGCTGGGCAGGGGGCTCTGGTTGCGGGTGTCGTACTCCATCCCGAGGTCGTAGGTGACGTACCGGCCGTCATCGATCAAGGGGTTTGCACGCCAGACCTGGTCGCTGCGGAAGAGTGACCAGGCGGTGGTGGGGCGCACCGAGCGCTGACTCTCGCTCCGGGCGCCGACCTCAAGGCGGAAGTCGGGTCCGAAATAGCTGTAGAAGAAGGCGCCGACGCCTTCATTGATGTAGTAGTCCCGATAGTCCCGCCGGAGCAGCAGCGAGCCCCACCCATCCTCGCTCCGGCTGAGCGGCTGGTCCTCGATTGCGGCGACGGTCTGCGAGGCCCGGAGGCCGAATCCGATCTGGTGCCGTTTCCGGCGGCCCATCTGCCATTCGGTGCTCGCGAAGTACCCGACATCCTCCCGCAGATTGGCGGGGTCACCGGCGGTCCGGATGATCGCCTGGAGGTCGAGCCGGGCCGTCGCGAAGGGGCCGACCTGCCAGTCGAATCGAGGGCCGAGGGTCACCGGCAGCCCTTCGACCCGGTTGTAGGTGCCTCCCGAACTCAGGAACAGCGTGGTGCGCACCTGTCCGGTCTGGAACGAGGCCTGCGCGCCGCCGAAATCGAGCAGGCTGCGGCGGCGTTCCCGCGCTTCGAGCAAGCCCTTCGCGTTGCGGAGGACCGGAACGGTCTGCGCGATCTGGTCGGCGGTGCCGTCGTGGACGCTTCCCGAATCGAAGGTGATTGCTCCGCCGACCACCAGGATGTCCCCGTGAACAACACCGGTCGCGCCGAGCCTGAGGTCTCCGTTGATGACCATCAGCGGCCCCGCCACTTCACCCCGAACGGTCACCGGTCCCCGGAGGATAGCCACCGGGCCGTCCATCTTCGCTCCGCGCGGGAGGTTCAGCTCCCCTTCCAGCCGGATGGTCCCGCTGTCGTTGAAGAAGGTGACGACTCGCGCGATCAGCTCGGGCGGGAGCCCGGGCCGTTCGCTTGCCTGATCTACCGGCGCATCGGGATTGATCACGACGACGCTGTCCTGCTGTCCGGCGAGGGAGCGTCCGCCGCCGAGGACCAGCGCGATCAATGCACCCAGTACCGCGGTTCGCCGCATATTGGTCGTCCATTCCTGGTGGCCGGCGTTCATCCGTTCACGGTTCACTGTTGACCGTTCACGATCCTAGAGTCCGAGCCGCCGCATCCGCCGGTACAGATTGGCCCGGTCGGTCTTGAGCTGGCGTGCCGCCTCGGCCACGTTCCCCCCCGCGTGCTCGATCGCCGCGCGGATCAGTTCCCGCTCGTGGGCATCGAGCGCGTCCGAAAGAGGTACGGGTGCTCCGGTGTCCCCGCCCCGGAGTCCGGTGCCGTTCCCGCCATCGGGCGCTCGTCGCCCGCCATCGGCCGGGAGCACCTGCCGCACCGCCTCGATGCCGATCTCCCCGCTGCCCCCCGAGAGGATGATCAGCCGTTCGACCACGTTGGCCAGTTCCCGGATATTGCCAGGCCAGGCGTAGCGCCGGAAGGCGTCGAGGGATTCAGGGGTGAAGCCCGGCGGGTGTCGGGGCCGCAGCCGGGCGGAGAAGTGCGCGACCAGCGCCGGCACATCTTCCAGCCGATCGCGCAACGGCGGCAGCTCGATCGGGAAGACATTCAGCCGGAAGAAGAGGTCTTCCCGGAAGGCGCCGCTTGCCGCTGCCTGGTCGAGCCGCCGGTTGGTGGCGGCGACGACCCGGACATCCACCCGTTCTCCCCGCTCGGCGCCGAGGCGCTGCAGCTCACCGGTCTCCAGCACCCGGAGGAGCTTGGCCTGCGCCTCGGGGTGCAGATCGCCCACCTCATCGAGGAAGATTGTCCCCCGGTCGGCGAGCGAGAAGCGCCCGAGCCGCCGATCGGTGGCGCCGGTGAAGGCCCCCTTTTCGTGACCAAAGAGCTCCGACTCGACCAGGTCACGGGGGATCGCCGCGCAGTTGACCGGAATGAAGGACTGGCGTGAGCGACGGCTGGCGCGATGGATCGCGAGCGCCACCAGCTCCTTGCCGGTGCCGGATTCGCCGGTGACGAGCACCCGCGCATCCGTCGGGGCGACCTGCGCCACCAGCGCCCGCACCCGTTCGAGCGCGGCGCTCCGGCCGACCAGCTCCCCCTCGCCGGCCAGCGCAGCGCGGAGGGTCCGGTTCTCGGTCTGGGTACGCCCGAGCTCCAGGGCCGAGCGGAGGGTGACGAGCGCCGACTCGGGGGAGAGCGGCTTCTCCAGAAACTGGAAAGCGCCGAGCTGCGTGGCCCGGACGGCGTCCGAGAGCTGCGCCTTGCCGCTCATCATGATGACCGGGGCATCGATCCCCCGCTCACGGATCGACGCCAGGGTCGCGAGGCCGTCGGGCCCCGGCGGCATCATCAGGTCGAGGAAGATCGCGTCGGGGTCGAGCGTGGCGAGCGCGAGGAGCGCGGCGTTCCCGTTCGGCGCCTCGGCAACCTCGAACCCTTCGGCGCGGAGCAGCGCGCCGAGCATCCGCCGGATATTGGCTTCGTCATCAATCAGGAGGATCCTTGGCATCTGCGCTCGATGATCAAGATGTCAGTGGTATCGTAATGCGTAACGGGTAACGCGTGCTGCGTACTGCGCCTGTCCTGAGCGCAGCGACGGATGACGCATTCTGGGTGCTGCGTACGCGCAGATACTGCTTCCTTCGAATCTGTCGTCAGGCACAACCCGCAGTACGCAGTACGCGTCACGCAGCACGTCGCACGCAGTCCGCGTCACCCGTCACGCGTCCCCGGCAACTCCACCACGAAGGTGGCACCGCCCCCCGGGGTCTCCTCCACCCACACCTTCCCGGCGTGGGCCTCGACCGTCTGTCGCACCATCGCGAGGCCGAGTCCCGTCCCCTCGGTCTTGGTCGTCACATAGGGCTGGAAGATCCGCTGGCGGTCGTCCACGCGGACACCGGGGCCGCGGTCGGATATCCGCACCACGACCCCTCCGGGGATCGGGCCGACGGCAACCCGCACCGGGCCTTGGCCCGCGGTCGCCTCGACGGCGTTGCGCAGGATGTTGCTGAAGGCCCGCCGGAGCGGATCGTAGTGACCGAGGATCCGCCCGGCCGCCGGATCGCTTTTGATGCGCGCATCGGCGTCCGGCGGGACGCTGGTCCGGACCAATTCGGTGAGGAGCTCGCCGAGGTCCACCTCGGCCGGCGGTCCTTCGGGCAGGCGGCCGAAGTCGGCGAACTCCCGCGCGAGCTGCTCCAGCCGGGCCGACTCCGCCGCCAGGACATCCAGCGGCTCGCGCTGGTCCGGGGCCGCCGATTTCTGGAGCTGGGCCACCGCGAACCGGATGGGAGTGAGCGGATTCTTCATTTCGTGCGCCACCCGCCGGGCGACCTCGCGGAAACTGCGGAGCCGTTCCGCTTCAAGCTCCTGAGCCCGGGCGCGGTCGAGCTCGTCAGCCAGCTCGCGGAGCGCGGTGCGGAGGGCGGTGAACTCCGGGGCGCCCTGCCGTTCGAGGTCCGCCGGCAGCGATTCGCGGCGCCGGATGTGGCCGGTCCACCCGACCAGTTCGTCGATCGGTCGGCTGAGCTGGCGGGAGAGATGCCCCGCCAGTCGCGCGCCGCCGTAGAGCAGGAGCCCGCCGAAGACGATGATCACCACCGTCAGCGATGCGCTCACCAGTCGGTTGTACGCATCGAGTTGCTGGACCCGGCTCAATGCGGTGTTCAGCGCCCGGGCATGTTCCGCCAGCGCCTGACGCTCAGGGCGGGTGAGCCGAGTCGAATCGAGGGTCTCCAGCAGCGTGCGGCCGGTCCGCCCCACCTCCGTCACCGCCACCCGGCTCACCTGCACCGGATCGTTCCGGCGCAGCGTGAGCGCCCATCCGAGCAGCACCAGTGCCGTGGGGACGGCGCCGAGCGCGAGCAGGATGGCGAGGATCCGTTGGCGGAACGAGAAGACCATGGAAGCGGCCAAGTGACCGTGGGAAAAGGAGTTTGCAATGTATCGGCGGGGGGAGCCGAAAGCGAGTCGGAATGACACGGCGCGAGGTCCTCTGGCCGCCGCCGGGGGGCCCTCCACCATATGCCTTTCCGTATCCTCCGAATCCACATAGATTTGCGTCGCCTCCGGCCCAAGAGCGGCGGGCGGAGGTCTGGCAGGTAGCGGTGAATCTGGTCGAGCAACTGACCCGCGCAATCCCCGACGTCGACGACGTCAGAGTGGTCTGCGCCAAGGCACGTTGCTCGGCGGATTCACTCCCGATGCCGGAGAGGTCGCGATCGCGACCGGCGACGATCCGTCGTGAACATTGAGCCGACTATCAGGTGTCCGAGCCGGTTCCTCTCTTCGACGTCCTTCCCCCGGCCTGGCCGGGAAAGAGCGGGCGACGGGAGCGGGCCGGGACTCGGACCGTGGAGCAGGACACATCGTGAATGCGCCTCAGCGCCGTCCGGCGCGCGGGACCGAAGCACCGGCCCACGCACCCAACGCGGCACTCCTCATCGACTTCGACAACGTCACCCTCGGCATCCGTTCCGACCTCGCCAAGGAACTCCGGAGCCTCCTCAACAGCGACATTATCAAGGGCAAGGTCTCCGTGCAGCGGGCCTATGCCGACTGGCGCCGCTATCCGCAGTACATCGTGCCGCTCTCCGAGTCGTCCGTCGATCTCATCTTCGCCCCCGCCTTCGGCACCAACAAGAAGAACGCGACCGACATCCGGCTGGCGGTGGATGCCGTCGAGCTCGTCTTCACCCGTCCGGAGATCGGGACCTTCATCCTCCTTTCGGGTGACAGCGACTTCTCAAGCCTGGTCTTGAAGCTCAAGGAGTACGGCAAGTACGTGATCGGCGTGGGGATCCGGGAATCGGCCAGCGACCTGCTGGTCCAGAACTGCGACGAGTACTTCTCCTACTCCGATCTGGCCGGCCTCACCAAGGAGGCCGATGTCCGCTCGGCACCGGGGACGCCGCGGGATCCGTGGCAGCTCGTGGCGGAAGCGGTGGCGCGGATGGTCAAGGATCGCGATGTGATGCGGGCCGACCGGCTGAAGCAGGTGATGCAGGATCTCGATCCCAACTTCGACGAGCGCAACGCCGGCTTCAATCGTTTCAGCAAGTTCATGACCGAGGCGGGGACCCGCGGGGTCGTCAAGATCACGAAGCTGGAGAATGGCCAGCTCGAGATCGCCCCGGCGGCCGGTGCCGTCGCCGCACCCACGCCACCCGACGGGAGCGAAGCCGCGACCGGCGAGCGCGGGGCCCGGGGCGGCCGTCGCCGTGGCGGACGCGGCCGGGGCCGGGGAGCTTCGGGCGGCGATGAGAGCGCCGCCGCACCAACGGCGCCAACCGCCGGCTTGGCCGCGCCGCGGAGCCTGACGCTCGCGCAGGGCTTCGATCTGCTCAAGGACGCCTTGGCCGGATTGCCGACGCCGGCCCCGCACGAGACCGTCCGCCAGCGGATGCTCGCGCTCGCGGGCAAGGAAGATCCGCTGCTGGAGGCGGCCCGCTTCATCCGCCTGCTGCGCCAGGCGCACGACGCCGAGGTGGCGGAGGTGCGGAAGGTGGGCGATGGCGCCTTCGACATCGCGCCGTTCGGCTCGGTCGGCGGACCGCCGGCGCGGCTCGACCGGCCGGCGCAACCCGCCTCCCGCGTGGTCGAAGCGGTGCCCGCTGCGCCAGTCGCGGCGCCCGAACCCGCACCGGTCGCGAGTGCATCCGCGCCGTTACGATTTCGCCGCGGCTCCAAGACCGGCCTCCGTCCCTCCGCCGTTCCGCTGGTGGGCGTGGTGGCGATGGATGAGGAATCTCCTGCGCCGCCGGCGGAGAAGCGTCCCGCCCACGGCCGGACCCGCGGAGCGAGGGTGACCGCTGCGCCGGTGGCCGCTCCCGACCCGGAGGCCGAGGCTCCAAAGAAACCGGCTCGGCGCCGCGGACGCTCCACCAAGAAGGCCGCATCGTAGCCATTGGCAATGCGAATGATTGATGCGGTCGGCGGATGGGGGCGGGCAGGGCATCACGCACTGCCCGCCCGCTTCTTTCACCGGCCCGCCGATGTCGTCGCGCGGGCGCTGATCGGTACGGTGCTGGTCTCGCGGCGCCGGGGCGCCCTCACCGCCGGGCGCATCGTCGAGACCGAGGCCTATCTCGGTGCCGGCGATCCCGCCTCCCATGCCTACAATTTCCGCCGCCACGCCCAGAACGGCTCGGTCTACGCTCCGCCGGGGACCTGGTACATCTATCGGTCGTACGGGATCCACTGGTGCTGCGATCTCACGGCATCGGGCCCGGCGCCCGGCTCGGCGGTGCTGATCCGCGCCATCGAACCGCTCGACGGGCTGTCCATAATGCGGCGGCGGCGGGGTGGGGTCCCGGATGCCCGGCTCGCCGATGGGCCGGGAAAGGTGTGTCAGGCGCTCGGCATCGATCAGAGCCTCGACGGGATCGTGATGGCCGGCTCGTGGGCGGTGGTGCTGACCAGCCGGTGGAGGGAAGAGGTCGCGGCAACTCCGCGGATCGGGATCTCCAAGGCGGTGGACTGGCCGTTGCGATTCGTGGCGGCGGGAAGCCGTGCAAGCTTGAAACGAACCGCCCGCCGGTCAGAGACCGGCGGGCGGTGAGATTTCGGAGATCAAGCGGGGTCAGTAGCTGGCGGGTCCGCCGCTGCTGCGGGCCGAGCCGAGGCTGAACCGGAGTCCGGCCATGACGCTGTACGAGGCATCCTGGAAGAGACTCCCCGTGTCCCTCTCGACGCTCTTGTTGGTGAAGCGGGTGACCACCGTGCGCAGCGCCGGGGCCGAGGTGATCTGCGCCTGACCGAAGGCCGAGAGCCCCGCCACGCGGAACTCCAGTCCGCCGATCGCGGTGAGGAAGCCCTGGGTGCCGAGCTTCGACGTGATGGTGCCGGAGGCCGGAGCGCCACCGGTATTGCCGGTGGTATGCAGGATCCCGCCGCCGATGCCGAGATACGGCTGGATGATGGAGTGCTGGACCGGGAAGAGCATCACGGCGAAGGTGTAGCGCCGTACTCCGGTGTAAGTGACCACCGGAGAGGAGGCCGCGATCACGGCACCGAGGCTGTCCACCGTGGCCGAGGCGAAGGAGCCCTTCTTGTTGGTACCGAAACTCTGGTCCACCGCGACCAGCAGCCCGGTTCGGTTGCCGGTGACCAGGATGTGAGCGCCGGCGGTCGCCATCAGGTCGCGGGTGCCAAGGGCATCCGTTCCCTTCACGCTCATCAGGCCGCCTTGGCCGCCAAAGTAGAACGTGTATTGCTGGGATCCTTGGGCCCACGCCGGCGTCGCGAGCAACGTCGCGGCTACGAGGCCCAGCGCGATCGAACGGCTCAGCATCCTCATCGGTCTTCCTCCGTGATGGTCCGGTCTCGGCGCCATCGGGCGGCCTGCAACTCGTTATCGGGATGGTACTTCCGGGGCCGAATCCCCCGGGAGGCTCCCCGAGGGCACCCCATACAATAGGAAAGACCCCCCAAAAAAGCTAGCCCCAAACCGTCCGGGGGGATGCCACCTAGGCCGTTTGGGGATAAGCAGTTAAAGGATTGAACTACGAAACTACTTGAGGTCCGCCCAGCTGCAGCCTAGATCAGCCCCAGTTTCCGGCCCGCCTTCTTGAAAGCGGCGAGGGCCTGATCCAGGTGCGCCCGGGTGTGTGCCGCCGAGATCTGGCAACGGACGCGCGCCTGTCCCTGGGGTACCACCGGGAAGCCGAAGCCGGTCACGAAGACGCCTTCATGCAGCAATGCATCGCTCATCTGGATCGCCATCGCGGTCTCGCCGAGGATGACGGGAACGATCGGGGTCTCCCCTGCGAGCGGCTTGAAGCCGAGTCCCAGCAGCTGCTCGCGGAAGTACGCCGTGTTGCGGCGGAGGGTCTCGACCCGTTCCGGCTCCCGTTCCAGCACCTCGATGCTCCGGAGTGCGCTCGCGGCCACGGTGGGCGGAAGCGCGTTGGAGAAGAGCTGGGGCCGGGCCCGCTGGGTCAGGTAGTCGCACGCCGCTTCGCTCGCCGCCACGAAGCCGCCGGCTGCGCCGCCGAGCGCCTTGCCGAGGGTCGAGGTGATGATGACAACCTGGCCCACCATCCCAAAGTGCTCCGCCGTGCCGCGGCCGGTCCGGCCGAGGACGCCGGTGGCGTGGGAATCGTCCAGCATCAGTGTTGCGCCGTGTTTGCGGCAGATCTCGACCAGATCGGGGAGCTTGGCTATTGCCCCCTCCATCGAGAAGATGCCGTCGCTGATGACCAGTTTGGTCCGCCGGTCCTTGGCCGCCGCCAGCTTCGCGTCCAGGTCCTTGAGATCACCATGCTGGTAGACGCCAGTCTGGCACTTGGTGATCGCCTTGGCGAGCCTGATCCCGTCGATGATGGAGGCGTGGTTGAGCTGATCGGAGAGGACCAGGTCCTGCTCGCCGAGCAGTGTTCCCGGCACCGCCTCGTTGGCGTTCCAGCAGCTCACGAAGCTGAGCGAAGCGGCGGTGCCGACCAGCCGGGCGCAGGCCTGCTCCAACTCGCGGTGCACCGTGAAGGTGCCGCAGATGAAGCGGACCGAGGCGGTCCCGGCGCCAAACCGCTCCAGTCCCTCCCGGCCGGCCTGGACCACCTCAGGGTGATTGGAAAGCCCGAGGTAGTTGTTGGAGGAGAGGACCACGACTTCGCCGCGCCCTTCCATCTGCACCACCGGGCCTTGGGGACCGGCGAGGTAGTTGAGGTGTTTGTAGACCCCATCCCGTCGGAAACCATCGAGCTCCGCGCGGAGCCGGGCCTCCAGCATGTCGTTCATCGGGCGATCTCCAGGATGACCTTCCCCGCCTGCCCGTTCTTGATGAGCGCGATGGCGTCGGCGATCCGCTCCATCGGGAAGCGGTGCGTCACGACCGGCCGGGGGTCAAACTTGTCGCTGCGCAATAGCCGTCCCCCCTGCTGCCAGGTCTCATACATCTTCCGGCCGGTGACGCCGTAGAGCGTCAACCCCTTGAAGATGATGTCGCGGGCAAAGTTGACCTCGGTGTTGGTCGAGGGGGTGCCGAGGAAGTTGATCCTTCCCCCCGGCCGGACGCCGGCGAACGCCTGCTCATGGCCGGCGGGGTGGCCGCTCATCTCGCAGATGAGATCGACCCCGCCCCCCGACAGGGCCCGCACCCGCGCCGGCACATCTTCCGCGGCCGGGTCGAGGACATGATCGGCCCCCATCGTCCGCGCCAGCTCCCGGCGGAGGGGGTTGAAGTCGCTGGCGATGACCACCGAGGCGCCGGCGGCCTTGGCGATCCCGACCGCGAAGCATCCGATCGGCCCGCATCCGAGCACGAAGACGGAATGGCCGGCGACCATCCCTTCGAGGGCGGTATGCACGGCATTGCCGATCGGATCCATGATGGCGCCGATCTCCGTGGGGATCCCGTCCAGCGTCATCACATTCGACGCCGGCATCGCGATGAACTCGGCGAAGGCGCCGTCGCGGTCGACTCCGATGATCTGGGTGCGCTCACAGACGTGGAATTGGTTGTTCCGGCACGGGGTGCAGTGGCCGCAGACCACGTGCCCCTCCGCGGTCACCGCATCGCCCACACGGAGCAGGCCCGCCGCTTTCGCGTCCGCCCCGATCTCGCTGATGACGCCGGCAAACTCATGGCCGATGACCACCGGCGGCTTCAGCCGACCGCTGGCCCACGCATCCCACTCCCAGATATGCAGATCGGTGCCGCAGACACCGGCATGATGGACTTTAATGAGGACATCGTTAGGCCCGCAGACGGGTACCGGAACGTCCTTGACGACCATTCCGGGACCGGCGGACTCCTTGACCAACGCTCGCATTGGATTCCTGGAGGGAAAAGGCGGGGGGAATATACGACGGTCAACGGTGAACGGTGAACGGGAGGGGCCTCGACCCGCTGGCCGTGCACCGTTGACCGTTTACGCTTTTTCGACCCGCACCGCCGCGACCTTGAATTCGGCGATCTTGGCGTAGGGATCGAGGGCCGGGTTGGTGAGCAGATTGGCCGCGGCTTCTCGGAAGTGCATCGGGATGAAGACCTGTCCCCGGGCTTGGCGCTCGCTCACCCGCGCACCGATGACAATGCTTCCCCGCCGCGAGGTGATTCGCAGTGGATCTCCGTCGGCGATGCCGAGGCGGGTCGCGTCGTCAAGATGGATCTCAACGATCGGGACCGGTTCCCGCGAATCGAGGCCGGTCGAGCGCCGGCTCATCGTGCCGGTGTGCCAGTGGTACATCTGGCGGCCGGTGTTGAGGACGTAGGGGAACTCCTCATCGGGGAGCTCACCGGGGGGGAGGTACTCCACCGGCACGAAGCGCGCCCGACCGTCGGGGGTTGGGAAGCTCTCACCGAAGAGGAACGGAGTGCCTGGGGAATCGGCGGTCGGCACCGGATACTGCAGCGCCCCCTCGGCTTCAATGCGGGCGTAGGAGACACCGCGCCAGTTCGGCGTCACCCGGGCGATCTCGTCCATCACCTCGCCGGCGCCACGATACGTGGTCGGGAGGCCGAGCCGTCGGGAGAGCTCGGCCAGGATCTCGAGATCCTGCCGCGCCTCTCCGGGAGGCGGCACCGCGGGCCGCATCAACTGGATGTGCCGGTCGGTATTCGCGGTGGTGCCGAGTTTTTCGGCGAAGGAACTGCCGGGGAAGACCACATCGGCCCAGCGCGCGGTCTCGGTGAGGAAGAGATCCTGCACGCCGAGGAACTCAAGCCCCCGCACCCACTCCTCGGCCGAGGCGACGTTGGGATCGGAGAGGACCGGGTTCTCCCCCATGACGTAGAGGCCGCGCACCGGGCTCCCTTCGTGGACGATCTCTGTCACCATCATTCCATCCTCAAGCGAGAGGGATTCCGCCGGGACGCCCCACGCCGCGGCGTACTCGGCCCGGTTCTTCGGATCGGTGACGGTGCGATAGTCGGTATAGGCGAACGGAATCGCGCCGACGTCGCTTGCGCCCTGAACGTTGTTCTGGCCCCGGATCGGGAGCATCGCGGCGCCCCAGCGTCCGACCATCCCGCAGGCGAGCATCAGGTTCAGGAGACTCGCGACGATGTCGGTGCCGGTGGCGTGCTGGGTCAGGCCCATCGCCCAGAGGGTCGAGCTCCTGGGTCCCCGGGCGTAGAGCTCCGCGGCCAGGGCGATCCGCTCCCGCGGGATGCCGGTGATCTTCTCGACCCGGTCGAGGGTGTAGGGATCGACCGCGGCGCGGACCGTGTCGAACTCCTTGGTCCGCCGGGCGATGAACTCCCGCGCTTCGAGACCGCGATCCAGGATGTGGCGGAGCATCCCGTTGAAGAGCGCGACGTCGGTGCCCGGGAGCATCTGAAGATGGACATCGGCCCGGCCGGCAAGCTCGGTCCGCCGCACGTCCGCCACGATGAGCCGGGCCCCGCGGGCGACGGCCCGCTTGATGAGCGCGCCGAAAACCGGATGGCTTTCGGTGGTGTTGGCGCCGGCGATGAAGATCACGTCGCACGCCTCCTCGATCTCCCGCATCGAGCCGGAGGCGGCCGACGTATTCAAGGCCCGGCTCATCGCGGCGACCGAAGTCGAGTGGCAGAGGCGGGTGCAGTGGTCGACGTTGTTGGTGCCGAGGGCGGCGCGGATCATCCGCATGAAGAGGTAGTTCTCCTCGTTGCTGCACTTGGCCGAGGAGAACCCCGCGAGCGCGCCGGAGCCGTGCTCCCGGCGGATGCGGAGGAGCTGCTCGGCCGCGAGACTCAGCGCCTCGTCCCAGGTGGCCTCGCGGAACGCGTTGTACCATTCCGGCGGAGTCGCGACCCGGTCGCGCACATCGCCGTCGTCGACGATGGGGAGCCCGGTCCGGGGTGGCTTCCCGACGCTGCGGCCCGGGGGCCGGCGCTTTCCCCGTCCCCCCTCTTCCGCGATGGTCCGCCACGGTCCCTCGCGCCGCCGGGGCCACTCGCCGGTCCAGCGCCAGGCGCCGCCCCCGTCCCGCTCCCAGCCCCGGCGGATGAGCGGCACCTTGAGGCGATCGCGATGCTGGATGTAGTCGTAGCCGAAGCGGCCCTTGACGCAGGTGGAGCCTTCGTTCGGCGTGCGCTCCTCGATCCAGGGGCTCGTCACCCGAACCAGCTGGTCGCCCTTCACCTCGAGATTGACCTGGCAGCCCACCCCGCAGTAGGGGCAGACCGAACGGACCGACCGGTCGGGGTTCCGCACCGTCTCGGCCCCGAACCGCTCCCGGGGGAGCGCCTCGAAGATGGCGCCGGTGGGGCAGACGCGGACGCATTCGCCGCACCAGGTACACCCGGCGTGATCGGGGTCGCCGTCGCCACCAACAATGATCCGGGTCTCGGCGCCTCGCTCTCCGACATCGAGCACCCCGACCTGCTGAATCTCCTCGCAGGCACGCACGCACCGGGTACAGAGGATGCAGGTCGACATGTCATGACGGATCATCACGTCGCCGGGGCGCTCATCTCCGGTGCGGAGGGGAAGGTCACGGGTGATGCGGATGGGGACATCGTGCTCGACGACGTAGCGCTCGAACTCATTGCGGGGATGGGCCCGCCCGCCGTTGGCGAGGTGTTCGGCGGGATAGCGTTCCAGCAGCATTCCGAGCACGCCCCGGCGATTCTGTACCGCGGCGTCGGAGTGGGTCTCGACTGCCATCCCATCGGCCGCCGGGGTGCCGCAGGAGGGCACCAGCTTGGCTTGACCGACAACGGCGACGAGACAGATCCGGCAGTTGGCGACGTTCTGGAGCTTGGGGTACCAGCAGAGGGTCGGGATCTCGATGCCCGCGCCTCGCGCCACGTCCAGTATCGTCTGGCCGGGCTCGAAGGGATGAGGCGTGCCGTTCAGCGAGATCGTGGGCATCGGACCGCCAGCCGGGGGACGGCCGGAGTCTAGGTCCCGGCCGGAAGGGCGGCAAGGGCGGGGAACAAAAAACCCCCGAGCAATCAGCTCGGGGGCGTTGGATCACCGCGAGGGTGGTTCAGGCGGCGTGGTCCACCGGCATATGCTGGTGCCAGTGATCGGTGGCATCGTCCTCATCGGCGGCCCACATGTAGGCCCAGATGGCAGCTGGCTGACGCCGATCGCCGCCGTCATGGATGATGATGCCGATCGGCTCCTGCTCTTCCTGCATCGCCAATGATTCCACCGGACTACCCTCGTTGCTCGGGAGATTCCTTCACCATCTCCATAAGCAGGGCTCGTGCCGCTGGAACGTCTAACATAAGCTGTTTATTTACAACAACTTAGTCTCTGCCATCGAGTATAGTGTGTTGTAATGACTCGTTCAAGTTGTCGTCATCAAGACACGTTGGGGGGAAGAGAGTCGCACCATCTCGCCCCGCTGACTTTTGATCGGCTCGCCGCCATTCGGCGTACCAGGCCGAGATGGTGCCGACCCGGCCGGCGTGACCGAGGAGGACGTGGGCGCCGATCGGGCCGAGGCGCTGCTGCAGCGCGGAGATGAGAGTCCGCTGTTCCGCTTCCGCCAGCGATCCCACTTCGCCGGTGTCGATGACGACCAGCTGCGTCGGAGCCTCCGCCGGTGGGAGCCAGGGTCGGCCCAACTGGACGACGAAGGCCTCCAGCAGCCCGGCGAGCGACTCCTCGGCCACCCGGCGTTCGAGCCGCTCGATCAGGGTCAGCGAGCCGGCGAGGAAGGTGACCTCGACGTCGTACGCCGCCAGGAGCGGTGCCAATGGTTCGGCGGCGGCGCCGACCAGGAGCGCGCGGTCGCCAGCCTCGCAGCGGGGGAGGAGCCGGGTGACCGCGTGGTCCTCGCTCACGCCCCAATAGGCCGGCTCGCGCTGAGTCGCGCGGAGCTTGCCGTAACGCTGCTTCCAGGTCTTGAAGGTGGGGAGACGGAGCCGCTTGATGATGAGCCGGTCCACGCAGTCGAGCATCATGACTTCGGTGAGGAGCAGCTGCCCTTCGCCTTCGGTGCTCGTGTTCTGATCGGCCAGCGCCTCTCCGGCCAGCTTCATCAGGTCCTGGCGGGAGATGGAGTTTTTGTGCGCTTCGATCCGGTGGACCAGGAACTCCTGATAGAGCTGCTGCGGCGACGCCGTCGCGCGCCGCCGACCCCGCCGCCGCGCGAGCTGGGCTTCGGTCAGCACGGTTCGACGTGGACCAGGATCTGGTGGAGGCCGAGGGCGGAGTGGAGCGCCGTCTCGACCCCGTCGGCGATCCGGTGGCCGGCGTCGACGGTGGCGCCCCCTTTGACCGCGACGGTCAACTCGGCAAAGCGGAGCTCCGCCGCCCGGCGGGAGCGGATGCCGTAGGCCCGCTCGACCCCGGGGACCGATTCGGCCACCTGGCGGATCGTCGTCTCCGCAATGGCCGCCTCGTCCAGCAGCGTCGGCATCGAGCGCTGAACGATCTCGTAGCCGACCCGTGCGATGAGGATCGCCACGATCAGGGCGAGGACCGGATCGGCCCAGGTGTAGCCGGCGCGGGCCAGGAGGAGCCCGCCGATGACGGCGAGGGTGATCCAGATGTCGGAGCGGGTGTGTGCCGCGTCGGCGAGGAGGATCTCGCTCTTCAGGCGCTGGCCGGCGCGGCGCTCAAACCAGGCGACCCAGAGATTCACCAGCAGGGTCACCCCGAGCAGGGCGCCCTGGATCGGACCAAAGGAGATGGCGTGGCTTCCGGTGGCGAGATGGACTACGGCGCCGCGCAGGAGCTCGAAGATGGTCACCGAGAGGAAGACGACGATGCCGAGGGCGCCCAGGGTCTCGAACTTGGCGTGGCCGTAGGGGTGATCATCGTCGGGGCCGCGGGAGGCGAGCCGGATGACCGCCAGAGCGACGACGTTGTTGACCACGTCGATGGAGGAATGGATGACGTCGCCGAAGACCGCGAGCGACCCGGTGGTGACCCCGACGCCGATCTTGATACCGAGCACGGCGAGGTTGGCGCCCAGCAGCGCGGCCAGGACGCGCCGGACCGCGCGTTCCCGATCGGCCGGAAGGGTGTCTGGGGGCATCCTGTAAGCTCGTTACGAAGCGGGGAGGCTGTCAATGAACGGGGCCGGTCCGACAATGAACGGGCGGCCCGGGGGGCCGCCCCTTTAGTCGGCCCGGAGGACCGCCCCCTTGAGGTAGCCGGTCTCCGGGATTGTGACGATCTCGGGGTGGTCCACCCCTTGATTCAGGACCCGGACCAAGGTCAGGCGCCGGCCGCTGTCAGCCGCGGCCGCCGCGAGCGTTTCAAGAAAAGTTGCCCGGCTCACGTGGAAGGAGCAGGAGGCGGTGACCAGAACGCCCCCCGGCGCGAGGATCCGCATCGCGCGGAGGTTGATTTCGTGGTAGCCGCGGAGGGCTCCCTCGACCGCGCTCTTCGACTTGGCGAAGGCAGGGGGATCCACCACGACGGTGTCGAACTTCCGGCGGGCCCGCTCGTAGCCCCGCAACACCTCGAACGCGTCCCCTTCGATCCACTCGATGTTCTTGCATCCGTTGAGCGCCGCGTTCTCCGCGCCGCGCGCGAGCGCCTCGGTGCTGGCGTCGACCGCGGTCACCCGCGCCGCGCGGGTCGCGAGATGCAGGGCGAACGATCCGTGGTAGCTGAAGCAGTCGAGCGCCTCGCCGCCCGGACGGGTGAGCTCCGCGGCGAGGACGCGGTTGGGGCGCTGGTCGAGGAAGGCCCCGGTCTTCTGTCCCGTCCACGGTGCCGCGAGGAAGCGCACCGATCCTTCCCGCACTTCGATCGCCTGGGGAACGTCACCGTGCGCGAGGGTCACCTCTTCCTTCAGCCCTTCGTGGCGGCGGACCCCGGCGTCGTTCCGCAACAGGATCCCATCGACACCGAGGACCTCGATCAGTGCCGAAACGATCTCGGCCCGCATCGTCTCGAGGCCGGCTGAGAGCAGTTGGACCACGCCCCAGCGGTCGTAGCGATCAACAATGAGGGAGGGGAGTCCGTCCCCCTCACCGTGGACCACCCGGTAGGCGGTGGCGTCGATGCCGGCCCGGCGGGCCAGCGAGGCGCGGAGGCGCTCCACCCACCAGGCGCGGTCGAGGGTGCGCTCGGCGGGCTCGATCTGGCGGAGCCGGATCTCGGAACGGGGGGAGTAGAGCGCCTGGCCCAGGAACTTCCCCTTGCGGTCGAGCACGCTGACGACGCCGGGAGTCTCCCCCGGTTCGCCGATCACGTCGGTCCGGTAGATCCACGGGTGGCCCGCCGCCCAGCGCTCGGCTCCCTTCGCGCTGACGCGCGCGGTCGGATACACTTGTGGCATGGCGCCTAATCTATCCTCAACGCTTCGTCTTCTCCTCATCGCCGATCAGGGGCTCTTTCGGGGGCGCGATCCGGTGGCGCTCGCGAAGGCGGCGGTCGCGGGAGGGGTGACCGCGGTGCAGCTCCGCTGGAAAGAGGGCCCCGCGCGGGATCAGGTGACGCTGGCGCGTCGGCTGCGGGAAGCGCTCTCTGTCCCCGTGTTCGTCAACGACCGGCCTGACATCGCGCTCGTGGCGGGGTGTGCGGGCGTGCATCTCGGTGCGGATGACTTGCCGCTCGCGCTCACCCGCAGGCTGGCGGGATCCCGCCTTATCATCGGCGCGAGCGTGGGAGACTTGACCGAGGCCGCGAAGGCGGCGGGAACGGATTACGCGGGGATCGGGCCGTGGCGGGAGACCGGCACCAAGGCCGATGCCGGGAATGCGCTCGGCCGGGCGGAGGTCGA
>JBIOIC010000010.1:0-18457 GCA_044449625.1 Gemmatimonadales bacterium
CATCTGCACCACGCGGGTGGTGACGGGGGTGGGGATGCCGCAGATCACGGCTGTGATGGACGGGGTGCGCGGGGCGGAGGAGGTTCCGGTCATCGCCGACGGGGGGATCAAGTACTCGGGCGATGCGGTGAAGGCGCTCGCCGCCGGGGCCGCCTCGGTGATGATGGGCGCGATGCTCGCCGGCACCGAGGAGAGTCCCGGTGAATCGATCCTGGCCGAGGGGCGGCGCTACAAGATGATCCGGGGGATGGGGAGCATGTCGGCGATGCAGGATGGGTCGGCCGACCGCTATTTTCAGGAAGGGGAGATGGCCCCCTCCAAGTTCGTCCCCGAGGGGATCGAAGGGCGGGTCCCCTACAAGGGCCCGGTTGGCGATGTGCTCTTCCAGACCGTCGGCGGTCTCCGGAGCGGGATGGGGTACTGCGGCGTCCCGGACATCACCGCGCTCCGGACCCAGGTCGAGTTCGTCCAGATCACGACGGCGGGACTCCGCGAGAGCCACCCGCACGACGTCACCATCACGAGAGAAGCCCCGAACTACAGCGCGTGATCGAAGGGCTGTCGCGGCGCGGCGGCCTGTCCAGGTGTGCGACCGACCCCCCCATGTCGAGGAATCGAATGAGCGACCCCGCAGCGAAGGGCACGTCCCTGCCGGCGCATGGTACCGGCCTGTGGCGGCGCAAGAGCATCTCGGAGCTCCAGGTCGAGGCCGAGACTGACCACAGCCTGAAGCGCGCGCTCGGCGTGGTGAATCTCACTGCGCTGGGCATCGGTGCGATCATCGGCACCGGAATTTTCGTGCTGACGGGCACCGTCGCGGCCGTGAACTCCGGCCCTGCGGTCGTCCTCTCGTTCATCCTGGCCGGCGTTGCCTCGATTTTCGCGGCGCTCTGCTACTCTGAATTCGCGTCACTGGTTCCGATGGCGGGGAGCGCGTACACCTATGGCTACGCGACCTTGGGTGAGCTGATCGCGTGGATCATCGGCTGGGACCTGGTGCTGGAGTACGCGCTGGGCGCGGTCACCGTCGCGATCGGCTGGTCGGGCTATGTCGTCTCGTTCCTGAGCGGGATCGGGATCCACATTCCGGCCGAGCTGACCGCCGCCCGGGGCCAGATCGTGACCCTGGCCGATGGCACCGCGGTGACGGCGATCTTCAACCTGCCGGCGGTCGTGATCATCGCCATCGTGACGACGCTGCTGGTGGTGGGCATCAAGGAATCCGCCAACGTCAACAACGTCATCGTCGTCATCAAAGTGGCGGTGGTGCTGCTGTTCATCGTGCTGGCCGCGAAGGCGATCCATCCGGCCAACTGGCATCCGTTCATCCCGCCGAACACCGGGGTGCGTGAGCAGTTCGGATGGACCGGCGTGATGGCGGGCGCGGGGGTCGTCTTCTTCGCCTACATCGGATTCGACGCCGTGAGTACGGCCGCGCAGGAGGCGAAGAACCCGCAACGGGACATGCCGATCGCGATCATCGGTTCCCTCCTCATCTGCACCGTGCTGTACATTATCGTCTCCGGCATCGCCACCGGCGTGATGCCGTACCAGCAGCTGAACGTTCCCGACCCGATCGCCGTCGTCGCCGACCGCGCGGGACTGGGCTGGGTCTCGGGCCTCATCAAGCTCGGCGCCATCGCCGGACTCTCGTCGGTGATCCTCGTGATGCTCCTGGGCCAATCCCGCGTCTTCTTCACGATGTCCAAGGACGGGCTGCTGCCCCCCTTCGTGGGCAAGGTGCATCCCAGGTTCCACACGCCGTGGATCACGTCGATCGTCACCGGCGTCGGGGTCGCGATCTTCTCGGCGATCCTCACCGTGCGTGAGGCGGGGAGCCTCGTGTCGATCGGGACCCTGCTCGCCTTCGTCATCGTGTCGGTGGGGATACTGGTCCTCCGGGTGCGGGAGCCGAACCTGCCCCGCCCCTTCAAGGCCCCGATCATCTGGTTCACGGCTCCAATGGGCGCCCTCTCGGCGGCCTACCTGATGATCTCCCTGGAGCGCCGCACCTGGGAGCGGCTTATCATCTGGTTCGTCCTCGGGATGGTCGTGTACTTTCTCTACAGCCGCTCTCACTCGAAGCTCCGCGGTCGCACCTGAGGCCCGGGTCCTGAAACGATCGCGCCGCCGCAAGGCGGCGCTCTCGTTCCACCCCGCACCGTGAACTCCGGGGCCGGTGATTGACACTCCGCCATTTTGCGCCTAACCTAGCGGCCTTCCTTGCTGGCCCGCTTTCTCCCAGTGCATAGAGGATCGCATGGATCTGTTCCGGCGTAAGAGCGTGACCGCGCTGCAGGCCGAGGCCGCCTCGGACCACAGCTTGAAGCGGGTCCTGGGGGGGTGGAACCTCACGGCCCTCGGTATCGGCGCGATCATCGGTACCGGCATCTTCGTGCTCACCGGCACCGTCGCGGCGCAGAACTCGGGCCCCGCCGTCGTGCTCTCCTTCGCCTTTGCGGGCGTTGCCTCGGTGTTCGCCGCGCTCTGCTACTCGGAGTTCGCGAGCCTGGTGCCGATGGCCGGGAGCGCTTACACCTACGGCTACGCCACGCTGGGCGAGTTCGTCGCCTGGATCATCGGCTGGGACCTGGTCCTGGAGTACGCGCTGAGCGCCACCACCGTCGCGATCGGCTGGTCGGGATATGTGGTGCGGTTTCTCGCCGACATCGGGATCACCGTCCCGCCGGAGTTCTCCGCCGCGCGGGGCACCCTCCTCACGCTGGCGGATGGCTCCCACGTCACGGCGCTGTTCAACGTGCCGGCGGTCTTCATCGTCGCGGCCGTCACCACCCTGCTCGTCATCGGGGTCAAGGAATCGGCCAACGTCAACACGGTGATCGTCTTCATCAAGCTGGCGGTGGTGCTCCTCTTCATCGCGCTGGCATGGAAGGCGATCAACCCGGCCAACTGGCATCCCTTCATCCCGGCCAACACCGGGGCCCGGGAACACTTCGGCATCAGCGGCGTGGTCGCCGGCGCGGGGATCGTTTTCTTCGCCTACATCGGCTTCGACGCGGTGAGCACCGCGGCCCAGGAGGCCAAGAATCCGCAGCGGGACATGCCCCGCGGGATCATCGGCTCGCTCCTCCTCTGCACCGTGCTCTACATCATCGTCTCCGCCATCGCCACCGGTGTCGTGCCGTACAAGGAACTGGACGTGCCCTATCCGATCGCGCTGGTGGCCGATCGCGCCGGCCTCGGCTGGATCTCCTCGCTCATCAGTCTCGGCGCCATTGCCGGCCTCTCGTCCGTCATCCTGGTGCAGTTGATGGCGCAGAGCCGCGTGTTCTACTCGATGTCCCGCGACGGACTGCTCCCGGCCGCGGTCAACAAGGTCCATCCCCGGTTCAAGACGCCGTGGATCACCTCGATCGTCACCGGCGTCGCGGTCGCGATCCCCGCCGCCATCCTCCCGCTCCGTGACGCCGCGAAGCTGGTCTCGATCGGCACCCTGCTGGCCTTCGTCATCGTCTCCATCGGCACGCTGGTGCTCCGGGTCCGCGAACCGGAACTCAAGCGCCCCTTCCAGGCGCCGTGGATCTGGTTCACCGCTCCGATGGGGGCGCTCTCAGCCTTTTACCTGATGACCGCCCTCGACATGGAAACCTGGATCCGGCTCCTGGTCTGGTTCTGCATCGGTCTCGTGATCTACTTCAGCTTCGGCATCCGGAACTCGAAGCTCGCGAAGCGGTAAGCGGTCAGCGGTAAGGGGTAAGCGGGCTCCTCATCGAGATCTCGATGGGGAGCCCGCTCACTTCTCACCGTTCACCGTTTACCTTTCACCCATGCCCTCCCCGCTCTCCGCCGAGAAGACCGCCGCCGCCAGAACCCTGGCGGAATCACTGGTTCCCGGACGCCGCATCTGTCTGACGACCCACGTCAATCCCGACGGCGACGGCCTCGGCTCCGAGGTCGGGCTGGTCCACCTGCTCAAGGCCCGCGGCGTTGATGTCGTGATCACCAATCCGTCGCTCACGCCTGACCGGTTCGGGTTCCTCTTCGCCGGGCTCGCAGGGGTGGACCGGAGTGCGGAGGCGGTCAAGGAGCTCCGCAAGGCCGATCTCATCGTGGTGCTCGACATCAGCGATCTCGGGCGCCTCGGTTCGCTGGCCGAGACGGTGCGGGAGCGGGGCGTGCCGGTCGCCTGCATCGACCACCACGTGAGCGGCGGCACATTGCCGGCGGGGCCGCGCTACGTCGATCCCGAAGCGGCCGCGACCGGTGAACTGATCTTCGAGATTGCCTCGGCCAACCACTGGCCGATGGACCAGGCCGCTGCGCGGGCGCTCTACGTGGCCATCTTCACCGACACCGGCGGTTTCCGTTTCAGCAATACCCGGCCGCGGACGCTGCGGACCGCCGCCGCCCTGCTGGAGACCGGACTCGATACCGAGCAGATATACCTCGATCTCTACGCCAGCGCGCCGGAAGGCCGGGTGCGGCTGCTGGCCGAGGCGCTCCGGACGCTGGTGGTGGAGCCCGAGGCGGGGCTCGCGTGGGTGACGGTGCCGCCGGGCGCGCTTGAGCGCCACGATGTGGCCGCCGATGACCTCGACGGCGTGGTCGAATATCCCCGGTCGATCCAGGGTGTACGCCTGGCGCTCCTCTTCCGGGAGATCGCCGGCGGGAGGATCAAGGTCTCCTTCCGTTCGGTGGGTGACGTGGATGTCGCGGCGCTGGCCAAACCCTTCGGCGGCGGGGGGCACGCGAGGGCCGCCGGTGCCTCCCTGGCGGGATCGCTGGCGGAGGTCCAGGCCACGGTACTCGCCGCAGCACGCGCCGCGCTGGCGGCCCCGGCGGTGCGTTGACCCCTCCGGGTGGACACTTAGTTTTCGTGAGGTATGGATATGCTTGATCGCATAGAGGCCGCGCTCGATACCCTGCGGCCATATATCGCTTCGCACCGTGGCAGCGTGGAGGTCGTGGACTTCGACGATGCCGATGGTATCCTGACTGTCCGGCTCGGCGGCACCTGCCACGGCTGTGCCGCCTCGACCCTTACCCTGAAGCAGGGGATCGAGGTCCGGCTCCGGCAGGCGGTGCCGGAAGTCCGTACAGTGCAGGCGATTTAGCTCGTAGCTAGTAGCTATTAGCTGGTAGCTACCAGCCACTAGCTACCAGCTACTAGCTACCAGCTCGTTTCCCCAAGGAACCCCTTGCCCGACTCCATCGAGACCCGCGTTGGCGCGGTGCTCTCCCGCATTCAGAACCCACGGATCGAGAACGACCTCCTCTCGGCGGGAATGGTCCGCGATCTGGTGGTCGACGAAGCGGCGGGACGGGTCACCTTCACCTTCCTGCTCGGCCGCAACGATCCGGCCACCCTCGTGCGGGAAACCCGGGCGGCGCTTCGCGCGCTCGACGGCGTGACCGAGGTCAAGATCACCGTGGTCGATCCCGCCGGTCCGGTGGCGGCCACTCACGCCGCACCCGGCGCCCCCGCCGGTGCGCAGACCATCCCCGCGGCACCGGTGTGGCCGGAGCTCGGCCGGGTCATCGCCATCTCGTCGGGCAAGGGCGGTGTGGGGAAGTCGACCGTCGCCGTCAATCTGGCGGTCGCGCTCGCGCAGGCGGGACATCGGGTTGGATTGATGGACGCCGACATCTACGGGCCCAACATCCCCCGCATGTTCGGCCTCTTCGAGAAGCCTGCCACGCGGGACGGCAAGATCATTCCGCTCGTTGCGCACGGTGTCAAGCTCATCTCCCTCGGCTTCCTGATGGAACGGGACGCGCCGGTCATCTGGCGCGGGCCGATCATCGTGAAGGTGATAACCCAGTTCCTCCGCGATGTCGACTGGGGCGGGCTCGACTATCTCGTGGTCGACCTCCCCCCCGGCACCGGCGACGCCCAGCTCTCCCTGGTGCAGACCACCCAGGTAACGGGAGGCGTCATCGTGACGACGCCGCAGGAAGTGGCCGTCGGCGATGCGCTGCGCGGAGCCAAGATGTTCGAGCGGGTCCAGGTTCCGGTACTCGGGGTGATCGAGAACATGAGCGGCCTGACGACGGCCGCCGGCGAACGGATCGAGCTCTTCGGGTCCGGCGGGGGACAGCGCCTCGCCGACGAACTCGGCGTGCCCCTGCTGGGCCAGGTGCCCTTGCAGCCCGGTGTGGCCCAGCACGCCGATCGGGGGCAGCCGATCGTCGTGGCGGAGCCCGACAGCGCCGCCGCGCAGGTTCTGACGGCGCTGGCGCGGCAAATCGAGGCCGCCGTCGGCGGCCGCTCCCTCCGAATCCCCATTCTGCGTGGCTGAGGCCGGGTTGCCATCACGCGCGTCCGGCTGGCCTCTGTGGACCGGGGGGCAACGTCAGGCGTTCCTCGGCCGCGCGTCCGCGCTCTGGCTCTTCCTGGTGGCCGCCCACGCCGCGCTCTTCATCCACCTCGGCAGCAGTGCCGCGCACGCCGACTCGCTCCCGGTGGCCCTTCGGGTCCGGCTCGGCCTGCTGGAGCCGGGCTGGCTCATCCCGATCGCGTTCATCCTCACCTGGCTCATCAACTGGCGGGATGAACTCCGAGCCCGCCAGGCCGACTGGTTCATGCGCGGGCTCGCTGCCATCATCGCCTTTGCCGCCTTCGCGTTCTTCCTTGTCACCTATGGTGCCAGCTGGTTCACCCTAATGGCGGTCGGCCGCTTCCCTGATCCGTCCGCACTCAGCTACGCGCTCGCTTCTCCGATGCAGATGCTGCAGACGGCGACCGACATCGATCCTTTCCTCGCCATCGTCGTTCCTGGTGCGGCGCTCATCCTGGCCATGCTCCTGGATGCCGCGCTGCTCCGGGTCCGGGCGCCGCGGGCGGTGATGATCGCCGCCGCCCTCGTCGCCCTTGTCGATTTGGGCGGCATCGTGGCGCTCCGGCCCGATTCCGCGGATCTGGGCGATCGGCTCGCGATGTCGGTCAACGGACTCCATTACACCCTCGGCGAGGAATACGCTCTGGTCGGCGGACAGCGGTCGGGGCCGATCGTCTCGCTGGTCACCGGATGGCTGCGCCCCGAGGGGGATCACGATCTGGCGCTCGCCGGCCTTGCCCGCCAGGTCGCCTGGCACCGGATCAGGAGCCCGTCGGAATACGCGACCAGTTCGACCCGTGCTGCCCTGCGGCCGTACAACGTGGTGCTCCTCGTGGTCGAGTCGCTGCGCGCGGACCAGCTCAAGGCGTACGGCTCCACCCTCAATGTGATGCCGAACCTCGATCAGCTCGCGGCCGAGGGACGCGTCTTCACCGACATGTACAGCACGGCGACACAGTCCAACTTGGCCGCCATCGTCCCCGTTTCCTCCCAGTACTCTCTGCGGAGCAGCGCGCTCGAGCCGTATCCGGAGGACATTCCCTATCCCCGGACCCTGCTCTACGATCAGCTCAAACCGCTGGGGTACCGCACCGCGATTTTCTCCTCGCAGAACGAGGCGTGGGGAGGGATGGTCAACTTCCTGAGATCCCGCGGTCTCGACACGATGGTGGAGGCGGAGAACTACGACGGCCCGACCTACGTACCGCGGGGCGATGCCGCGTTCGTGAACTTCATCCGCGGGGCCAAGCACGCCGGCAAGATCGACGACCGCTACACGATCAGCGAGGCGATCCGCTGGACCACCGCGCGTGATCCAGACCCCTTCTTCGTCGGGATCAATCTCCAGGACAGCCACTTTCCCTACGACGTGCCGAGCGACTTTCCGCCCCGGTTTGGTGCGGGCGACGTGAGCTTCCCGCTGGAGTTCGGGCAGTACCCCCCGGACTCGACCCCCGCGGTGCTGGCGAAGTACCGCAACAGCCTGGCTTACGTGGATATGCAGATCGGCCGCCTGATCGCCGCGCTCAAGGCGCATGGACTCTGGGACCACACCATCATGGTCGTCACCGGTGACCACGGCGAGGCCTTCTACGAACACGATGTCTCCGGCCACGCCAACGGCCTCTTCGAGGAGGAGCTCCGGGTGCCGCTGGTCATCAGGGCCCCCGGATTCGCCCCCGGTCTGGACCGCCACGTGGCGTCGCATGTGGACATCGTCCCCACCGTGCTGGACCTGCTGCATCTCCCTCCGTATCCGGGAGTGCAGGGGGTGAGTCTTCTGACCGAGCCGCTCCACAGCGATCGCAGCCGTTATTTCCTGGTGCTCTCCCCGCTCGCCAAGCGCTATGGCATAGAGAAGGACAGTCTCAAGCTCACGATGGATGCCGAGACCGGGGATCAGCGCCTCAATGACCTGCGTACCGATCCGACTGGCAGCATCGACGTCGCCCAGCAGCATCCCCAGGACGCCGCCTGGCTCCGGCGTCAGCTCGAAGCGTGGCGCGCGGTGCAGCTCTACTACTACAGCGACCATTTTGCGATGGCGCGCTACTTCCCCCCGGTGCTGGACGAACTGCCGGTAATCCCCGAAGGGAGGTGACGCCGGTGCCGGTGATCACCCTGCTCACCGACTTCGGCACCGCCGATCCCTACGTCGCCGAGATGAAGGGAGTCCTGCTCTCCCGGGCCCCCGGCGTCACCCTGGTCGACCTCTCCCACGGAATAGCCCCGGGGCAGATCCGGACCGCCGCCTACCTCCTCGGCCGGGCCTGGCATCGGTTTCCCACCGGAACGATCCACCTCATCGTCATCGACCCCGGAGTCGGGACCGAACGCCGGGCCCTCGCCCTCACCGCGCACGACCACTGGTTCGTCGCGCCCGATAACGGGATACTCTCGCCTGTCCTCTCCGCCAGCGTGGTGCCGTGGGTTCTGCCGGTCCCGCCGGCGGCGGCCCCGACCTTTCACGGGCGCGATCTTTTTGCCCCCGCGGCGGCGGCGATCGCGATGGGGGTTCCGCTCTCTTCGCTCGGCACTCCGCTCCTCGAACCGCCAGTGACGCTCGCCGCCGCGCTGCCGCACTATGAGGGGAAGGCGGTGGTGGGAGAGATCATCCACGTGGACCGCTTCGGTAATCTGGTGACCAACTTGACCCCCGAGCTCGTGCCGCCCTACGCGGTGCTCGAGGTGGAGGGGCTCGTGGTCGGTCCGCTCCGCCAGACCTACGGTGACGTCACCCGTGGTGAACTCCTCGCCTACCTGGGATCCGGCGGCGAGGTCGAGATCGCCGTGCGCGACGGCTCCGCTGCCACCCGATTGGGCGTCGGCCTTGGCGGCAAGGTGGTGGCGCGGCTGGGGTGATACGGTGAACGGGAAACGGTGAACAGTGAACGGGGGGCTCCGGTTCGTACCGAGGCCCCCCGTTAGCCGTTGACTGTTCACCGTTCACTGCGTCAATCGATCCACTCCGTCACGATCCCGCCCACCGCTGTCGAGACGTCGATCCGGATGGTGCGGGTGGCGTGGTCGAAATTGCCGGAGGTGTAGGTCGCCCCGTGGCGGGTAAAGCCGACGGGCCGGAAGGTCGTGAGGGTGCGGTCGAGCACGATCTCGACCCCGGCATCGCGCGGGAGCAGGAGGCGCAGTTCCCCCAGCGCCATCCGGGCCCGCACACGGAGCACGTCGGTCCACGCACCCGAGAGGTCGAGCGCCACCTTGCCCACCCCTCCCTCGAACCGGATCTCGGCGCAGCGGCTGTTGCCGAGCCGGTTGGTCACGAGTTCGGAGGCGCCGGCGTCGAGGTCCAGGGTGGTGCAGTGTCCCCGATTCGGCCGGCTGACCGAGACGGTGGTCCGGCTCGCGGCGGTGCGGATCGAAGCGTCGGCGAGGGTGAGCCCGCCGAGATCGATGGCGCCGACGCCGGCCCCGAGTGTGACGTTCAGATGGAGCGGCACGTCGGGCGCGAGTTCGACCACCGCGCGCTGCGCCAGATGCCGTTCGCTGATCACCTGGAAGCTGGTTTGCCCCGCCGAATGCACGCCGAGCGACACCGCGGGATCGGTCCCGTCGAAGCGGGCCACCGGCGTGTAGCGGTCGGCATCGAAGTCCAGCTGCATCTGATAGAGCCGTCCCGGCGTTCCCGCACCGAGCTTGAGCGTTCCCGCGGCGAAGTCAACCTGAACTCGGAGGGCGGCTTCGGTCCCGCGGTGACGGCTGGTCTCGAAGGTCCGCATCGTCTGCGCCTGGACCGGTGCCGCGAGGAGCGCCAGGGCCGCCGCCGCGGCGAGTCCGCGGCCGAACCGACGACTGCCGCTCATGGCTTCGGCGGCGGGGTGCGGGTGGGCCGCTGGATGGCCGGCACGCCGAACTGTGGGGTGGCCCAGAGGTACTCGTCGGTGAGCGCTTCCGGCGGAATGAGACGGCCGGCGAAGGCGTCCCGGAGCCCCGCCCGCGAGAGCAGCGCCGCGCCGAATCCCGCCGTCGCGAGCACCCACGTCGCTAGAGTCGCCGCGCCCTTGATCAGCCCCCCCGCCACGGGGACCCAGCCGAACAGGACGCAGGTGACCCAGAGCGCCAGCAGGAAGCCGAGACCCAGGAGCAGGTAACTGTAGCTGTTCATCCCGAAGGCCGATCCGCCGAGCGCCAGCCGCCGCCGGGTCCACGTCTCCCCCATCGCGTGGGTGACGGCGAGGGTGCCGCCCAGGATCGCGGCGACCGCGAGCAGCAGGTACACCGCAACGGCGAAGGGCACCAGCACGATGCCAACCACCGTGAGCGCGAGGCCGACGATCAGCATCCCGAAGGTTGGCACCAGCAACACCTGGCCCAGGAGACCGACCAGGAAGGCGCGGCCGAAGGAGTGCGCGACGGTGTCGCCCACGACCTCGAGCTGAGGCCGGGCAAAGGCCACGAGTCCGAACCCGATGATCGCAAGGGTGACGAACAGGCCGAGTACGCCGGCGGCGCCGGTGAGGATACGCTCCCAGGGGCGGAGCACGGCCGGCGCCTCCGTGCGAGGCGCGGGGAAGGCCTCGTTGAGCGAGACGATGTCGCCCTGGATCTGACCACCCGCTTCCCGCACCTGGCCGCCGACCGCGAGCACGCTCCCGGTGATCGTGGCTCCCGAATGGACGACGATGTCTCCGCCCACCGTGGCGACGTTGCCGTGCAGCGTGCCGAAGATGTCGGCGTCGCCGTGGAGCACCAGCAGATGGCCATCGAGGGTCTGGCCCGAACCGAGACTGAAGTGGCCCAGCCGCGCCTGGCCGCCGGGAACCGAGATCCGAAGGTCGGGTCCCGAGAGCTGACCGGCGCGATACAGCTCGGGCTCCAGCCGGGCGAGATCGGAGAGATCCGAGAGGTCGATCGAGAGCCCCCCGGCCGCTGCGGCGGGGATGGCCTGCGGTGTCGCGACGGTCCCGCTCTCGGCGGTCACGGCGCCGAGCCGGGCCTCCAGGGCGCTGGCGGCGTCCGCGTCACCACCGGTGAGGCCGGACGGCTGCCAGGCGTGCAGCCGGGAGACGACGAGCGGGGTCGGGAATCGGGTCGCGTCGGCCAGGAGGTCGTCCCAGGCCCGTTCGAGATCTCCGCCAGGCAGATAGCGGCCGATGGTGCCGCCATCAATCATCACCCGGCCTTGCGCGAGGGTGAATCGGAGCGTGCTCCCGTCGGTCAGGCGGAAGGTCAGGGTGCGGCTGTCCGACGAGACCGCGATTTCGTGGCTCCGCGCCACCGGTACCGAGCCGATGTGGAGGAGGTGGCGCAGGTAGGCCATCGGCGTCACGAAGGCGTCGGGGATGCGTACGTCGCGTCCGCCCGCGGACAGCGGTGCGGCGACGATCGAGAGGAGGAGAGGGAGGAGGCTACGCGCGCGCATGGGCCCCCCCGGCAGCGGGCGTAAGCAAGCGCCGCATGGCGAGTATGCCGCTCACATAGAGCAGGATACCACCAGCGGAGACGAGCGCCGCGCGAGCCGGGGAGCCCAGGAGCGACCGGGCCGCCCCGTACCAGGGCTGCACCGTGACGTTCGAGGCCAGGGTCCGGACCGTGACCCACAACCACTGGCTGGCCTCGCCCGCCACCCAGGTGCCGGCGGTGGCAAGTGCGTCGGGATGGGCGAGGCTCCACGCCACGCTCACTCCGGCGCCCGCCACCAGCGTCACCGATGCGGCCGCGAGCGCCCTCCATCGCGGTCCGAGCAGCGACGGATGCACCAGCACCCGCCACGGCGCCCGGACGGGCGTGGGTGGCACCCGTACCGCCGCCAGGACGCGATCGGTCAAGCCATCGCGCGGTGCGATCACGGGCAATGCCGCGATCAGGGCCACCACGCGCCGCTCGGCGTGCGCCAGGGCGAAGCAGTCGGGACAGTCATCCAGGTGCACCAGACGTCTTGCCGGCAGGGCGCCGGCAAGCCAGAGATCCAGGTCCTCTGGAGTAAGGTGCGTGAGGGTCAGGTCGGTCATAACTGGGCTCTCCTACGAGCAGTTCCGGCGCGGGGTTTCATTCTTTGAGGTCCGCCAGATGACCCCGTAACTCGTTGCGGGCACGATGGATATAGGTCTTGACCGTGCCGAGGGGGAGCTCGAGCATTTCGGCGATCTCCTCGTAGGCGCGGCCTTCGACGTGACGTAGCAGGATGCAGGAGCGGTATTCGGGGCGCAGCTTGCCGATGGCGCGCTCGATGGCGGAGCCGAGTTCGCGGGCTTCGAGCTCCTCGAGGGGACTCTCTCCCTTGGAGCCGATCTGCAACGCGGTGGCTTCGATCGCGTCGGGAGTCTCAGCCCCCGGGGCGCCATCGAGGGAGAGGGTGTCGAGCTCCCGACGGCGCAGCTGATCGATCGCCACGTTGTTGGCGATCTTGAAGATCCAGCTGGAGAACTTGTATTCGGGGCGATACGAATCGAGGGCGTTCAACGCCTTGACGAACGTCTCCTGCGCCAGGTCCTCGGCGAGTTCGCGGTCGCGTACCATCCGGTAGATGAGGGAGAAGATCGGGCGCTCGTAGCGGCGGAGGAGCTCGCGATAGGCGGCTTCACTGCCGCGGCGCGCGGCAAGCACCACCTCCTGATCGGAGACGGTCCCGGGGAGCACGGGGCGGTCAGCCACGCGCGCGGATCCGGCTTGCGCCGGTGTTTTCGGGCGGGGTAGGTTTGACGGCTATGTCGGCCACGGAACTCAAGTTACCCGTTACAGGCGGCGCCGAAAAGCGGTCGTATGTCCGCGGGATGTTCGCGGCGATCGCCCCGAGCTACGACCTGCTGAATCACCTCCTCTCGCTCAATGCCGACCGGAGGTGGCGCCGGCTCGCCGTCGATCGGCTCGGCTGGGAGCGGACGCCGGCGGGGCGCTATCTCGATCTGTGCGCCGGGACGCTCGACTTGGCGGCGGAATTGGCGGGGCGTCCGGGGTTCAGCGGGCCGGTGGTCGGGGCGGATTTCGTGCCGGAGATGCTGGTGCTCGGCCGGAAGAAGGCGGCGGGCCTCCTCCCGCTCACAGCCGATGCGCTCGAGCTGCCGTTTGCCGACGCGACCTTCGACGGGGCCACGGTCGGCTTCGGGGTCCGGAACTTCAGCGATCTCGACGCGGGGCTCCGAGAAGCGGCGCGCGCGCTCAAGCCCGGGGCCCGGCTCGTGGTACTGGAGTGTTCCCAGCCGCCGTTCGCGCCGTTTCGGGCGCTCTACTACTTCTATTTTCGGTATCTGCTCCCGCTGGTCGGACGCCTCGTTTCCCGGCACGCGAACGCGTACAGCTACCTCCCGGCATCGGTGCTGGCATTTCCGGGCGCGGATGAATTGAAGGTGCGGATGGAGCAGGCGGGATTTGGCGAGGTCAGCTATCAGCGGCTCTTCTTCGGGATCGTCGCCATCCACGTAGGTTCGAGGTGCTAGGTACGAGGTGTGAGGCACGAGGTTCGAGTGACGGCCCGATAGCTGCGTTCGGTTGATTGGCGATGCGTATCGGTGGTTATGTGGGAAGCTGGAGAACAGGTGAATATTGGGGCCCATAGGGAGGCCTCATGGCCGATTTCAAGTGGCTCCTCGTTTGGCAGGCTGGGCATAGGGTCAGTGTAGGCGTCTATTCGCTGGTCAAGACCTTGCCGCGTGACGAACTCTATGGACTTCGGTCACAAATGACTCGAGCCGCGGGCTCGATTCCGGCGAACATCGCCGAGGGCGTCGGGCGGGGTGGAGACGCCGAAGTCGCTCGGTTTCTCGACATCGCAATGGGCTCGGCGACCGAACTCGAATGCCACGTGCTGCGGGCACGAGACCTCGACTTTGTGCGGGCCGAAGCCGCCGAGGCCTTTCTGCGCGACGTTGATCAGGTTCAGAAAATGATCGTCGGACTTCGCCGGCGAATCCGCCGTCGTTTGGGGCGGTGAAGCTTTCACTCGTACCTCGGACCTCGCGCTAGTGCCTCCAAGACCCTGGCCCGACCTCCAGTCCTACATCGCCGCGCTCGAAGCGGAGGGCGAGCTTCGTCGCGTCAGCGTGGAGGTGGACTCCAAGTTCGAGGCGTCGGAGATCGTCCAGCGGGTGGTCCGCAAGAATGGCCCGGCGGTCCTGTTCGAACGGGTGAAGGGTGCCGCCTTCCCGATGGTGATGAACCTCTTCGGCTCCGAGCGGCGGATCGAACTCGCCCTCGGTCGTCACCCACAGGAGATCGGGCAGGAGCTCCTCGGCCTGATCCAGCGGCTCAACCCGCCCTCCCTCAAGGCCTTCTGGGCCGCGCGGGGGCAATTACTGCGCGCCCGCCATATGCGGCCCCGCGCCGTCGGCCGCGCGCCGGTGCAGGAGCTGGTGGAAGAGCCGGCGCTCACCAAGCTCCCAAATCTCTGGAGCTGGCCGCGTGACGGCGGATCGTTCATCACCTGGGGACCGACCCTCACCCTTTCTCCGATAAACGCGCGGCGGAACTTCGGGCTCTATCGGCTGCAGGTCTTTGACGACCGGACCACGGGGATGCACTGGCAGTCGATGAAGGGTGGTCGCGGCCATCACTACGAGGCCGAACGGCTGGGGCAGCCGCTCGAAGCGGCGGTGGTCCTCGGTGGCGATCCGGTGACCATGCTCTCGGCGATCTTCCCCCTCCCCGAGGATTTCGACGAGCTCGGTTTTGCCGGATACGTGCGCGGCGCGCCGACCCGGCTGGTGCGGGGCCGCTCCATCGGGCTCGAGGTGCCGGCCAACGCCGAGCTCATCATCGAGGGGATCGTGCCGCCGGTGGAGCGCCGGATGGAAGGGCCCTTCGGCGATCACTATGGTCACTACTCCGAAGCGGAGCTCTTTCCGGTTTTCCACGCGCAGCGGGTCACCCGGCGGCGCCACCCGGTCATCCCCGCCGCCGTGGTGGGGAAGCCGCCGCAGGAGGACAAGTGGATCGGGCTCGCCGTGGCGGACATCGTGGGGCCGCTGATCAAGGTCATCAATCCGAACATTGTCGATCTCTTCGCGTCGGATGATGCGGTCTTCCACAATCTCCTGATCGTGGCGTGCAAGGAACGGCACCCCAAGGAGGTGCTGAAGACCGCGTTCAATCTCCTCGGCACCGGTCAGCTTGCGCTCACCAAGGTGACGGTGATGGTGCGGGAGGATGTGCCGGTCCGGAACTACCGCCGGGTGCTCCGCGAACTGTGGCATCGCTTCGAGCCGACCGAACGGATGCTCCTCATCCCGACCGCTCCGCTCGACACGCTGGATTACACCTCGTTCAAGCTGCATGTCGGAAGCAAGCTTGTCCTCGACGCAACCGGAGAGGTGGTGCAGACCGCCGAGCCGCCGAGCGCGGTGGATGATCCGGGGCAGTTCGATCGGCGGATCAGGGGCCACCGGCTGATCGAGGGATTCCTCGTCGTGCAGGTGAGCGAGAGCCCACGCGAGGTGCTGGAGCGGCTGGTGAAGTGGGAGGAGCTCGGAGCGGTGCGGTGGATTGCCGCGGTGAGCCCGGATGTGGACCTGCGCGATCGGAGCAGCCTCATCTGGGGGATCTTCACCCGGTTCGACCCGGCGCGGGATATGCTCTTCGGCGAGCAGTGCTTCGTCGGGGCCAAGCCGGTCTACGGCGGCCGCATCGGGATCGACGCGACCTGGAAACTGGGGTATCCGCCGGTGCTGGAGGTGCCGGAGGAGACCGTGCGGCTGGTTGACCGGCGCTGGGGGGAGTACTTCGGAGGCACGAGGCACGAGGCATGAGGTGCGAGGTAGGAGGCACGAGATGCGAGGCAGCAGGCTTGAGGGGCCAAGGGCGAAATCGAATGCTGGGGGCCGGGGGGCCGAAGCTCCGGCCCCCTTCTCTCGAATCTCACACCTCGTACCTCATACCTCTTAGCTTTATGCCATGACACTCGCTTCCACCGCCGGGCGGGAGGGCCAGACCTTCGAGGGCCGGTCGCTCTTCGTCCGGTACGTCAACTTCGTCAAGCTGCCGCATACGCTCTTCGCGCTCCCCTTCGCGCTGCTCGGTGTGCTCGCGGCCTCGATGAGGGTCACGGTGACCGGGCGGATGATCGGGCTCGTGGTGGTCGCGTTCTCCGCCGCGCGCTGGGTGGCGATGGGATTCAACCGCATCGCCGACCGGGAGATCGACGCACGAAACCCGCGCACGCGGATGCGGGAGCTCCCGCGCGGCGCGCTCACCGTGGGTCAGGCGTGGACTTCCGTGCTTGCGGCGGGTGCGCTCTTCCTCGGGGCCGCGGCGCTGCTCAATCCGCTCTGTCTCCGGCTCGCGCCGGTGGCGCTCGGCTGGATCGTCACCTACAGCTTCACCAAGCGTTTCACCAGCCTGGCCCACCTCTGGCTCGGCGTCGGCATGGCCATCGCTCCGGTCGGGGGCTATCTCGCGGTGGCGGGGCGGTGGAGTTCCCCCTGGTGGCTTCTGGCGGCGGTAGTGCTGGCGGTGGCAACCTGGGGCGCCGGATTCGACATCTTCTATGCGCTCCCCGACGAAGGGTTCGACCGGGATCAGGGGCTCCGGAGCCTGGTGGTTCGGCTGGGCCAGAATCGGGCGATCCTGGTGGCCAAGCTGCTGCACGGGATCACCATCCCGGCGCTGGCCGCCTTCGGGTACGCGGCTGGTTTTGGTCTCTGGTACTACGCCGGACTGATCGTCGCAGCGGCGATCCTCGTCTACGAGCACCGGCTGGTCCGGGCGGGAGATCTCTCCCGGCTCGATGCCGCTTTCTTTACGATGAACGGTGTGATGAGCGTGACGGTCTTTGTATTCGCATTCCTTGACAGGGTGGCCCAATGACGGCGAAGAAGAAGCAGGAGAAGGTCGAGAAGAACGAGCAGAAAGAGGTAAAGGCGATGAAAGCGGCGCCTCAGTCAGGAGCCACGCCTCCGATCGCCGCTGTGGCGAAGGAGGGTGCACCGCAGGAAAAGAAGGCGAAGCCGATCGGCCCGCGCCACGGGATCCCGATGCCGGCGCAGGGGTCGAAGTTCTTCGGCTCACCGGGAGCGGGGAAGCGTCCGGGGCCGAGGGTTCCGCCGGCGCATCCGATCCACATGCCGACCGGCAACCGGAGGGGCGGCTGAGCGATCGCCCGCTCGTCGTCGCGATCACCGGAGCCTCCGGCGCGCCGTACGCGGTGCGCCTGATCGAGGTGCTGGCACGGCATCGCGTCCCCACCTGGCTCCTCATCTCCTCCCACGGCCAGCGGCTGCTGCAGGAGGAGTGCGGCATCACGACGGTCGACGAGCTCAAGCAGGCCACCGGCGGGGAGTGGGGCACCATCACCCACTTCCCCGACGGTGATCGCGGCGCCAAGCCGGCGTCGGGATCGGTCAAGACCCTCGGGATGGTCATCTGTCCCTGCTCGATGGGGACCGCCGCCGCCATCGCGGCGGGGACGAGCCGGTCACTCATCGAGCGCGCGGCGGACGTCACCTTGAAGGAGCGGCGGCCCCTCATCGTTGTGCCGCGGGAAACGCCCCTCTCCCTTGTCCACCTCCGGAACCTCACCACGCTTACCGAAGCGGGCGCCGTCGTTCTCCCCGCCGCCCCCGGCTTCTACCATCGCCCCACCCAGATCGGCGAGCTCGTAGACTTCGTTGTCCAGCGGATACTCGATCAGGTCGGGTTGGAGATCGAGGTGGGGAAGCGGTGGGGGGCGTAGGTGCTGGGCTCGAGGTGCGAGGCACGAGGCTGCCGCGGTGAGTGCTCCTCGTGCCTCCTGCCTCATACCTCGCACCTCGTGCCTCGTACCTAGCACCTAAGATGCGCCTCGGCCTCATCTCCGACACCCACGACCTCCTCCGCCCGGAGGTCTTCGACATCTTCCGCGAGGTCGACCTCATTCTCCACGCGGGGGACATCGGTTCGCTCGAACTTCTCACCGAGCTCGAGGCGATCGCGCCGGTGCTGGCGGTCTGGGGGAATACCGACGGGATGGAAGTGCGTTCGCGGGTGCCGGAGATCGTGGAGAAGCGGATCGAAGGGCTCGATTTTTTGCTGATCCACGGCCACCAGGTCCGGCGCCCGTCACCGGAGACGTTGCATGCCGCCTATCCGGGGGCTGAGGTGATCATCTACGGCCATACCCACCGGCCCCTGCTCACCAACGTCGATGTGGTGGTCACCGTGATGAACCCCGGTGGCGCTGGTCCTCGGCGGTTCGATCTGCCCCCCTCCGTGGGGATCATGGAGCTGGAGGCGGG
>JBIOIC010000011.1:0-18189 GCA_044449625.1 Gemmatimonadales bacterium
GTCCCGGTGCTGCTGCTGATCCCGGTGGTCGTCGCGACCCTCCTGCCGGCACGACGGGCGGCGCGGGTCGATCCAGCGGGAGTGATGCGGGCCGACTGACCCTTCAGAAGAGCCAGAGTGTGGCGACTACGGCGCCGGCGGCGCCGAGGAGCTGGCCCATCAGTACATCGGTGACGTAGTGGACCCGGAGGTAGACCCGCGAGGCGCCGACGAGGAGAGCGAGCGCGAGCGCCACCGGCGCCAGCATCCATCCCGCGAGCACCAGCGGTACCGCAACGGACATCGCTGCGGCGGAGTGCCCCGAGGGGAAGGAGTAGGCATCGGGAATGGCGGCGAGCGGTATCGGTCCGTCATCCGCGAGCCCAGGGCGGACCCGGAGGACCGATCGCTTGACGACCTGCACGGCGAGGTGGGAGAGCACGTTGGAGCAGAGCAGGATGAGGCCGACGCGGCGCGACGATCCGTTGATGGCGAGCACCGCGCCGAAGAGTACGGTCGCCGTCACACCGCCGAGGTGAGTCACCGCGCGGAAACCGCGATCCACCCACCACGGCGCCCGCCGAGCTGCGATCCTTTGCAACCATACCCGATCGAGGGCACCGACCTGTGCGACGAACGCCCGCATCGCGTAGCCTCCTGGCATCTGCCGGAAAGCTTGCGAGCGGGCGTCACGTCACCATACACCCCCTGTAACGCCGGAGTAACGACCCCGGCGCACCTGCCCTACTTCCGCTTATTGGCCTGCTCGACCCAGTCCCGGACCCAAATGCGCGAATCGGTCAGGTGGCGGTCCATCACGGCTTTCGCATCCACGTTGCCCCGCGTCGCGAGTGCCTGGAGCGCAAAGACGGCGAACCGTGAATCTCCCATCCTCGCCTCGGCCCCCGCCACCGTGGCGGAGTCAACCGGGACGGCGAGCATCGAGCGGAGCGCGGCCACCAGAATCACGTCCTGATACGATGAGGCTCGGAGACCCATCTGCAGGCTCACGTCACGGTCGGCGGCATCGAGCCGAGCGACCACGGTGAGAGCCGCCGCCCGGACGGCATAACTGCGGTCGTGCATCCAGGCGTCCTGCACTGTGGCAAGCACCTGATCGCCGCCGTCCTTCACCACGCCTACCGCGGTGACCGCCGCCGCGCGCACCTGCGCGGAGGTGTCGTGCGCCGCGATGGTGAGCGCCGGAAGCGCGAGCCCGGCGGAGAAGCCGCCGAGCGCGGTGGAGGCGAGAGCACGGGTGAAGAAATGGTCCGCGCCGGTCGCCGCCTTCGCCAGCGCCTGCGCGGCGCTGGTGTCGGTGGTCCGATGCTCCAGCTGCCCGATGAGCCACTGCCGATCCCACAGATCGGCGTCGTGGTCGAGCGCCTCGGCCAGCATCGCCGTCGGCTGCTCGAAGGTGAGCGTCTTGAGTATCCGGTTGCCGTCATCGAAGATCACGTAGGTCGGCGCCGACGTGACGCCGGGGACCGTGAGCGTCTGCTCCCGGGCGTCGATCCACCCGTTCGAGGTGACCTCGCCGGTCGCGGTGCCGATGCGGACCGTGACCGGCATCCGGAAGACCGCCGGCGTCGAGTACCGGATCCCGCTCGCGGTATCGACCGTCGCGGTGTCGACCTGGGTCTGCTTGACGGAGAGCGTCACCTGCCTGGCGGCCGAATCCCAGGCCGAGGTGACGGTGAACTCGGGGTAACCGGCCTGGTAGAGCCACTCGTCGAAGAACCAGTCGAGGTTCTCTCCCGTCGCGGCGAGGACCGCCTGGCGGAGATCATCGGTGGTGGCGTTGTCGTAGCCGTTCCGGGTCAGGTAGAGGTGCAATGAGGCCCAGAAACGCTGCGGCCCCAGGTAGTCCTGCATCATCTTCAGGACCAGCGCGCCCTTGGGATAGATGTTGTTCGAGTTGTTCGCCGCGACCGGCATCCGCTTCCGATGATCGATCTGCATGAACTGGCGATACTCATCCTGGTAGTAGTCCTGCGCGCCGTGGGGGCCGAGCTTGGCGCCCCAGTACTGGCCCGGCATGAACTCGGCGAATCCTTCGTTCAACCAGATGTTGGCCCAATTCTCCGTGGTCACCAGATCGCCGAACCACTGGTGGGCCAGCTCGTGCGGGATCAGGATGTACTGATACCAGGGGCGGTCGGCGTAGGCGGTGGCGTCGGGGAGCCAGTCCACCAGCGTCGTCGCGCTCACGTTCTCCATCCCGCCGAAGAAATCGGCGACCGTGGTCTGGCTGTACTTCTGCCAGGGGTAGGCCACGCCGGTCAGCCGGGAATAGGTGTCGATCATGTCGGGGGTGACGCGGAAGAGCGGCCGGGCCAGCGCACTGTCCTCGTGGTAGACGTAGTAATCGACCGGGATCCCGTGCCATTCATCGTGGATCTTGGCCAGCGGCGCCACAACGAGGGAGACGAGATAGGTCGAAGCCGGCTTGTCCTGCGACCAGGTCATCGTCCGGACCCCCTTGACCACCACGTTCGAGACCAGGCGTCCATTCGCGACCGCGAGGTTCTTCGCCGGAACGCTGGCGGCGAGGGACCAGGTCGCCTTGTCATTGGGAAAGTCGTAGGTGGGGAACCAGAAGTGGTTGTCCTGGCCTTCGCCCTGGCTCCAGATCTGGTCAGGGCGATGCGCCCGTCCGTGGCCCTGGATGAAGGTGAGCCCTCGGCCATTGTCGATCTTCGCGTCGTAGGTGATCGCGAAGCGCACCGTGTCGCGGAAGCCGGCGGCCTTCGCCAGGTGGATCACCAGGGTATCGCCGCTCCGGCCGTAGGTCAGAGCGCTCGTACCGGTCGTCACCGCCCTGATCTGGAGCAGTTTCCCCGCATCGAGGATCACCGAATCGAGCCCCGGCCGGAGCGAGACCAGCGTCGTCGCGACCCGTCCCCGGAAGGTGAGGGAGTCCCAGCTGAAGTCGCGGACACTGATATCCTGATGGATCAGGTCGTAGTCGTGTGACCGGGTGTAGTGATCGTTGAGGATCCGTTCCGCATTGCTCTGGGCGGTGAGCGGAGCGGCGACGAGCGCGAGTGCGGCGAGAGCAAGGATCGGACGCATAGGTGTGGGAGTCCGGGAAATGGGGATTGGCAACTTGTAGCTGATAGCTGATAGCTGATAGCTGATAGCCCAAAGATAACGACCAACGACCAACGACTAGAGACTCAATTGCGCCACGGGAGAGAAGCTCTGACGATGATGCCGGGTGGCACCGTGCGCCCGAAGGCCCTCGAGGTGTTCCGACGTGCCGTAGCCGGCGTTGGTTTCCCAGCCATAGCCGGGATGCCGCAACGCGAGGTGCCGCATCAGCCGATCGCGGACGGTCTTGGCGACGATCCCCGCCGCGGCCACGGTCGCGCAGAGTGCGTCCCCGTCCACCAGCGCCTCGTGGGGGATCCCGATCTCCCGCATCGGCAGCCCGTCGATCAGCACCTGACAGTCCCCGTCATGTGTCATCCGTAACGCGCGTACGAGCGCTCTCCGCATCGCGAGCGCCGTTGCCACCCGGATGTTCAATCGGTCGATCTCGGCGGTCGAGGCGGCGCCGAGCGTCACGATCAGGGCGCTCCCGCGGATGATGGGGGCCAACTCCTCCCGACGGCGTGGCGAGAGGGTCTTGGAATCGCGGACGCCATCGGGGGGAAGGATATCGCGGGCAAAAACGACGGCCGCGGCCACCACTGGACCAGCCAGGGGACCGCGGCCGACTTCATCGACACCGACGAGCAGGCGCCCGGCCGCCCATGCCGCGCGCTCGCGGTCGAGGGTCGGCGGGGCGCCCATGACGGTCTACCGGTCGCGCTTTTCCTTGATGCGGGCGGCCTTGCCGCTCACCCCGCGGAGGTAATACAGCTTGGCCCGGCGGACGCGGCCCTTGCGGACCACTTCGATGGTCGCGACCGTGGGCGAATGGAGCGGGAAGATGCGCTCCACGCCGACGCCGGCGGAGACCTTCCGCACGGTGAACATCTCGTTGATGCCGCCGCCCCGCTTGGCGATGCAGAGCCCCTCGAACGCCTGGAGCCGCTCCTTGTCGCCTTCGCGGACGCGCACCATCACCTTGACCGTATCTCCCGGCTGAAACGCGGGAAGATCCGCGCGCATTCCTTCACGCGCTACTGCCGCCAGTTGCTCCATGGTCCTGTCCTCCGCGCCGTCCCGGCGCCTTCATTGCCTGTCGCCCGACCCCGGGCGATCTACTGTTCGCTGTCGTGCGCGGCCCAGAGATCGGGTCGCCGTTCCTTCGTGAGCCGTTCCGCTTCCCGCTCGCGCCACGCCGCGATCGCCGCGTGATCACCCGAGAGGAGCAGGTCCGGCACCTTCAGTCCCCGGTACTCCGGCGGCCGGGTATAGCTCGGCGGGCTCAGGAGTCCTTCGTAGTGCGAATCGCTGCTGGCCGATTCGTGATCGCCGAGGGCGCCGGGCAGGAGCCGCACCACCGCATCGATGACACAGAGCGCCGCCGGCTCTCCGCCGGTGAGGACGAAATCCCCCACCGACACCTCTTCGGTGGCTAGATGATCGGCCACCCGTTCATCCACATCTTTATAGTGACCGCAGAGCAGTGTCAGTTCGCCTTCGAGCGAATATCGCACCGCATCCCGATGACCGAATCGCTTGCCTCGGGCCGACATCAGGACGATCGGTCCCGCCGGCTTGAACGACTCCACCGCTTCGAAGAACGGCTCGGGCTTGAGCACCATTCCCGCGCCACCACCATACGGTGCATCGTCCACCGTGTGATGCCGGTCGTGGGTGAAGTCCCTGAGCTGCACCAGGCGGTACTTCACCTTCCCCGCCGCCGCCACCCGTCCCGGGATGCTCGTACCGATCCACGACTCGAACAGTTCGGGAAACAGCGTCACCACATTAACCTGCAACATCCCGACCCCTTCCTCACGCACCCCCTCTCCCGCAAGGGAGAGGGAGACAGGGGGTGAGGTGATTACTCCGTCAGCCCCTCGGGCACGACGACCGTCAGCCGCCGCTCCGCCCGATCCACCCCGGTCACGAACTCCTTGCGATACGGCAGCAGGAACTCGCGCTTGGGACCCTGCACTTCGATCATCAGACCCTGGGGTAGCTCGTAGACGCCGCTCACCAGCCCGAGCGGCATCCCCGCCCCGTCGCGAACGCTGAACCCCTCGAGCTCGTGGAGGTAGACCTCACCCTCCGCCGGCGGCGCCAGTTCGGCCGCGGGTGCGGCGAGGAACTGCCCTCGCCACTGGTCGAGCATCACCCGCTGGTCCACATCGCGGAACTTGACCAGCCACTCGCGGTGAAACGGCCTCGATCGTTCGATTACCACTTCGCCGAGCGGTGTCCCGCCCAGATCGACCCGTTCCAGCTTCCGTCCCGCGGCGAAGATCTCCTCGCCCTGATCGGTCAGCGGAAAGACGGTGAACTCGCCCTTCAATCCGTGCGGCTTCCGGAGCCGTCCCACCACCAGCTGGCGGGGGCGGTCCTCCGCCTCGCTCACGTCAGGCCGAGGGGAGCTCGACACCAGCGGCCTTGAGGAGCGCCGCCACAGTGTCGGACGGGGTCGCACCCTTGGCGAGCCACGCCCGGGCCGCCACGACGTCGATCTTCACTTTTTCCGCGGCGGTCTTCGCCTTCGGATTGTACTCCCCGAGCCAGGCGATGAACGCACCGTCACGGGCCTTCTCGCGCTCCGCCACCACGATGCGGTAGAGGGGCACTCCCTTGCGGCCGACCCGACGCAGACGAATCCTCGTTGCCATTGCCCTGCTCCTGTTGTTGGACCTCAGGCGGGAAAGCGCGGCCCCATTGGCAGCTTCATCCCGGGCTTCCCTGCCGACTTCATGAACTTCTTCATCTGGCCGAACTGCGCCAGCAGTTGATTTACTTCCTGGACCGGCCGCCCCGCCCCCTTCGCGATCCGGAGCCGGCGCGCCCCGTTGATCAGGTCGGGGTCCTTCCGCTCCTTCGGCGTCATCGAGAGCACGATCGCCTCGGCGTGCTTGAGGCGCTTCTCATCCACATTCGCCTTGGACAGCATCTTGGCATTCACACCCGGAAGCATGCCGAGCACGCTCTTGAGCGGTCCCATCGCCTGCATCTGCTTCATAGCCCCCAGAAAATCCTGGAGATCCATCCCCTTCTTCGAGGTCGCCTTCTTGGCGAGGCGTTCCGCCTCGACCTGATCGACCGCGCCCTGGGCCTTTTCCACCAGGGTGAGGACATCGCCCTGCTGGAGGATCCGCCCCGCCATCCGCTCGGGATGGAACGGCTCGAGCGCATCGAGCCCCTCGCCCGTGCCGACGTACTTGATCGACGCCCTGGTAACCCCGAAGATGGAGAGTGCGGCGCCGCCGCGGCTGTCGCCATCCATCTTGGTCAGCACCACGCCCGTCAGGCCGAGGGCCTCGTGGAAGCCACGCGCGATGCGCACCGCGTCCTGGCCCGTCATCCCGTCAGCGACGAGGAGGATCTCGTGGGGCCGGACCGCGTCCTTCAAGGCGCGGAGCTCCCCCATCAGATCATCGTCAATCTGCGAACGGCCGGCGGTATCCACCAGCACCGTGCGGGCCCGCGCCTTCCCGGCCGCCTCGATCCCCCGCCGCACGATCCCGACCACATCCGTGACACCCGGCTCGGCGTGGACCCCGACCTGCACCTTCTCACCCAGCACTTTCAACTGGTCCACCGCGGCGGGACGGTATACGTCCGCGGCCACGAGGAACGGCGCCTTCTGTTCGAGCTTCAGCCGCTTGGCGAGCTTCCCTGCCGTCGTGGTCTTGCCGGAGCCCTGCAATCCGACCAGCAGGATGACCGTCGGCGGTACCGATGCGAAGGCGAGCGGTGCCTGCCGCTCGCCCAGGAGAGTGACCAGCTCGTCATACACGATCTTGACGATCTGCTGGCCGGGGCGGACGCTCTTCAGCGCCAGCACTCCGACCGCCTTCTCCTGCACCCGCTCCAGGAACTCACGGGTCAGCTCGAAACTGACGTCCGCCTCGAGCAGCACCCGGCGCACCTCGCGGAGCCCCTCGCGAACGGCCTCTTCGGTCAGGACCCCGCGCCCCGTGAGCTTCTGGAGCGTGGCGGTCAGTTTTCCGGAGAGCTCGTCGAACATAAGCCTCGAAGTATAATGGGGTTACGGGGGGGGAGCAACTTAGAGCTTAGAGCTAAGAGTCTAGAGCTTAGAGCCGGGATCGGGCGGGATCGGGACCGCTGGAGTCCGGTGGGCTGCCGTTAGCTCTCAGCTCTCGGCTCTGAGCTCCTGCTCTATGCCTTTGGCACTGGAAGATGCCCCCACCCTGGCCACCCCACCGGAGCGTGGACCAGGCGGGTCCCGGGGTGGCCGTCCACCTCGATGGACTCCAGGGTCATCCGGTACCCTGGACGCTGGCGCTTGAGCCAGGGGTCCCGGATCATCCGAAGGAAGCCATCCCGCGCCACCGGCGAATCCCAGACCGCCACCCAGACCAGGGCCGGACCGCCGGTCGCCGGTTCGTAGATGATGTAGCGGTCCCCTCCCCAGCCGAGGGCCTCGACGGTCGAGACCACGGCTTGACCCCGCACTTCGGCCAGGAGTACCCGCGTGTCGAAGTCACCGAGGACATCACTTTCCGCGGAGTCGGCGGGGCCCCCTGAAAAGGTGATGGCGACCGGGGCATCGTGCGACAGGTAGTGGCTCGGCAGCAGGATCTGCTCGCTGCTCCGCGGCATCCGCTCACCGTAGGGCTGCACCGAATCGGGGTGGGTGGTCATCCACCACCGCATGAACTCCGCCCCGGAGAAGTAGGGGAAAACGAGATCCTCCCGCAGCACCCGCGGCGCCGCCGCAAAGGCGGGCATCGCCGACTGGCTGACGGCGAGCTGATCACGCGCAGCCTGCCAGAACTGAGGATCCAGCACTTTGTCGCCAATACTGGGCTGCATCCGGAACATCGCAATGGTGGCCTGTCCCTCGAGGATCGCCTGCGCGGCGAGGAGCCGGTCCGCGTCCCCCTTCTGATCCATGATCGAGTCGAGGGGGACGTAGTTGTGTTGCAGCGCATGGACCAGTTCGTGGGCGACCGTCACCGTCCGAACGGCGGGCGAGGCCCCTTCGACGCCGAAGAAGGCCACCGAATCGGGGTCGTAGAACCCGGCGACCTGCTCGGTGAGGACGCCGAGGAGGAGCTTGGAGAGGTCGGTCGAGTCGGGCAGGAGCGTGAGGAGCCGGTAGGTGTCCTGCAGGTCGCGGGCGCGATGGCCGGGGAACTCCTGGCGGAACTTCGCCTCGAGATACACCCGGACCTGCTCCCGGGAGATGAGTACCGCGCGCGGGAGATGTCGGAACTTGAGCCCCGTCGCGTGCTCGACCAGCGGGGCCAGGGAGTCGACCAGGTGGGTGAGTTCCGCCTGCCCAGGAGGGATCGGCGCCTCTCCCCGGCATCCGGCGACCACCAGGCCGGCAAGGAGAAACGCCCACCCTCTCACCCGCCGAACGCCACGTTGCGGTACCAATCGAGGATCGCGGAGCTGAACAGATAGGTTGCTGCCGCGCCGAGGGCGAGGAAGACCCCGAAGGGGACCAGCTTCTTCTTTCCGAAGAGCGCCGGCGGCACGAAGATGAGGACACCGAGGACCGAGCCGAGGAAGATGGTGAGGAGGACGCCGGTCCACCCGGTGAAGGCGCCGACCATCGCCATCATCTTGATGTCTCCGCCGCCCATCGCGTCTTCCTTGAAGACCTTCTTCCCCGCCACCGCCACCAGCCAGAGCAGCCCGAAGCCGACCGCCGCGCCGAGCAGCGATTCCCCGATGACGGGGAAACCTCCGGGCAGGCTCAGCGCGATGCCAATGACGAGGCCGCCGAGGGAGAACTCATCGGGGATGATGTATTCGCGGGCATCGGTCATCGCGATGCCGAGGAGGATCGTGAAGAAGACGGCACCCTGGACCAGTGCGAGCGAAGGTCCGCGATACCAGGTGAAGGCCGCCCAGATGAGCGCCGTGGCGAGCTCGATCAGGGGATACTGGATCGAGATCGAGGTCCGGCACTGCCGGCACTTGCCCCGCAGCACAAGCCAGGAGACGATCGGGACATTGTCGTACCAATGCAGACCATAGCCGCACTTGGGGCAGCGCGACGGCGGCCGCACCACCGACTCCTCGGCCGGCCAGCGCAGAATGCAGACGTTGAGGAAGCTGCCGAGTACCGCACCCAGGAGCCCGCCGAAGATCGTGTAGAGCAGATCAACGTCCACGCGTCACCTCATAAAGCAGGATTCCCGCCGCCACCGCCACGTTGAGCGACTCGGCGCCGGGCTGGATCGGGATCGCGACCCGCCGCACCGCAACGCTCGCAATCTCCGGCCGCACTCCCGCCCCTTCGTTCCCGAGCAGCAGCGCGATCGGACCCGTGGGACGCCCAATGGAGCGCACGTCCTCGCCAGCGACATCGGCCGACCAGAGCGCGATGCCGCGTTCGCGGGCCCAGGGAAGGAACTCCTGATCGGCCGCGTGCAGCGAGGGCAATCGGAAGAGCGCCCCCATCGAGCCCCGGAGCGCCTTCGCGTTCCAGAGGTCCGCCGTCCCGGGAAGTGCCACCAAGCCGGAGGCGCCGAGGGCGAGGGCGGTCCGCGCCATCGCGCCAACATTCCCCGGATCCTGGACCCCGTCGCAGACGAGGAGGGGACGACCCGCCGCGGGCGCCAGATCGGCCAGGGCCCATTCCTTCGGCGCAATCACCGCGATGACCCCCTGCGGCTGCTCGGTATCGGCCAGATCCAGAAGCTCGGCGTCAGTCACCGACTCGACCGCGACACCGGCCGCGGCGAGCGCCGCCTTGAGCGTCCGGCCCCGCGGGGTAGCTTCCAGCGCGGGTCCCGCCACCGCGCCCTGGATCGGTACCCCCGCCGCGAGCGCCTCCTCGACCAGGCGCACCCCTTCCGCGAGGGCCAGCGCTCGGCGCTCCCGGGCCTTGCGGCGGTGCAGATCACGGATGGTGGTGGCGAGTGATGTCATCGATCGGCGGCCAGAACCAAAGGGAGAAGGGAGAGAGGATGACTCAGCCACCACCGATCGCGCTGACCATCGCCGGATCCGATTCCGGCGGTGGCGCCGGGATCCAGGCCGACCTCAAGACCTTCCATCAATATGGGGTCTTCGGTACGTCGGTGATCACGGCGCTCACCGCCCAGAATACGGTGGAGGTCCGGCGCGCCAACCCGGTCGACGCTTCCATGGTCCGCGCTCAGCTCGACGCGGTGGCCGATGATCTTCCACCCCGGGCGCTCAAGAGCGGGATGCTCGCCACCGCCGAGATCGTCGCCGTGGTGGCCGATGCGATCGCGGTCCGGCGCTGGGAGCGCTACATCCTCGATCCGGTGATGGTCGCGAGCTCGGGCCACCGGTTGCTTTCGCCCGCCGGTGAAGCGGCGATCCGCGATCGGCTGCTCCCGCTCGCGGCGATCGTCACCCCGAATCTCGACGAGGCCGAGGCGCTGACCGGGCTCACGGTCCGGACCCCGGCGGCGATGGAGGCGGCCGGCCGGAAGTTAGTCGCACTCGGCGCCCGCGCCGCGCTGATCAAGGGAGGACATCTCGCCGGTGAGGAGCTTGTCGATGTCCTCGTTACCACCGCCGGCACGACGACCTTCACCCATCGGCGGCTGGCGACCACCTCAACCCACGGGACCGGTTGCACCCTCTCAGCCGCGATCACCGCGGGGTTGGCCCTGGGGCACGACCTTGAGAGCGCGGTCGCTGACGGACTCGACTTCGTCTCCCGCGCCATCGCCTCGGCGCCAGGCCTCGGCAGCGGGCATGGGCCGGTGAATCATTTCGTGAAGGTGAACGGTCAACGGTGAACGGTCAACGGGAGGAATGCCTGGTTCTCGACCCCGTTTACCGTTGACCGTTCACCGAAGCGCCGCGACAATCCCCTCCACCAGCTTGCCCAGCTCTCCCTTCACCGCTTCCGCCGCCTCCATGACCTCCTGGTGCTTGAGCGGCGTCGGTGAGATCCCCGCCGCCGGATTGGTCACCACCGAGATCGCGAGACAGCGCATTCCCTGCGCTCGCGCGGCGATGACTTCCAGCACCGTGCTCATCCCCACCGCGTCGGCGCCGAGCCGCTCCAGCATCCGGACCTCCGCCGGCGTCTCGTAGGTCGGGCCCAGAAGCCCGGCGTAGACTCCCTCTTCGAGCGGGATCTCCCGTTCCTGCGCGACCGCGTGGGCGACGGTCCGGAGATCACGATCATACGGATCGGTCATATCGGGGAAGCGCTCTTCTCCCGCCCGCACCGGACCGACGAGGGGATTTCGACCCGTCAGGTTCAGGTGATCGGAGAGGAGCATCAGCGTGCCGGGACGGAAGCTCCGGCGAATCCCACCCGCGGCGTTGGTCAGCAGCAATGTTTTCACTCCCAGCGCGGCGAAGACCCGGACCGGGAGCGCCGTCACGTCGGCGGAATGGCCTTCATAGGCGTGGAAGCGCCCGCTCTGCGCAATCACCTGCTTCCCCGCGAGCGTACCAGCGACCAGTTCTCCCTTGTGGCCCGGCACCGTCGGGATGTGAAACCCGGGGATCTTCCCGTAGGGAAGCCGTACCGAGTCGGTGATCCGTTCGGCGAGGTGGCCGAGTCCGGAGCCGAGGACGATGGCGATGGACGGCTGGCGGGCGCCGAGGGCGGAACGGACGGCGTCAGCGGCGGTGGAGACTGGGTCGGTCATCGGTTCTCCATCACAGCAGCATCCCCGCGATCGTCGCGGAGAGGAAATTGGCCAGCGTGCCGGCGAGCATCGCGCGGAAGCCGAGCTTGGCGAGATCACCCTTCCGATTCGGGGCGAGGGCGCCGATCCCGCCGATCTGGATGCCGACCGAGCTGATGTTGGCGAAGCCGGCCAGCGCGAAGCTCGCGATCACGAAGGAGCGCGGATCGAGCGTTGCCTTCAAGGGGCCGAGCTGCGAGAAGGCGATGAACTCATTCAGCACCGCGCGGGTGCCGAGCAGGCTTCCGACAACGCCGCTGTCCTTCCACGAGACCCCCATCACCCAGGCGACCGGACGCCCGACCCAGCCGAAGACCGTCTGCATATCGGCCGGCCACCACGGCACGTAGCTGTGGAGCCAGCCAAAGCCGCCATTGACCAGCGCCACGAGCGCCAGGAAGCTGATCAGCATCGCGATGACGTTCAGCATCAGGTGCAGCCCCTCGCTGGTGCCGCGCGCGGCCGCATCCACCACATTGACGTCGGTTTTGGGGATCTCGTGCTTCAGCTTGCCGAGAGTCTCCGGCACCTCCGTTTCCGGCTGAAAGAGCTTCGCCATCATGATGGTGCCCGGCGCAGTCATGATCACGGCGGTCAGGAGATGGCGTGCTTCGATCCCGAAGGCGATGTAGGCGGCCATGATCGAACCGGAGACGTGGGCCATCCCCGAGGTCATCACCGTCATCAGTTCCGACTGGGTCATCGTGGGAAGAAAAGGCCGCACTGTGAGCGGCGCCTCGGTCTGTCCCATGAAGATCGAGGCGGCGACGTTCAGGCTCTCGGCGCCGCTCGCGCCCATGACCCGGCTCATCACCGCCGCGAAGGCCCGGACCACGACCTGCATGATCCCCAGGTAATACATGATGGCGAAGAGTGCCGAGATGAAGATGATGGCGGGGAGGATCTGGAAGGCGAAGATGACGCCGAGGCTCGAACCCCGCTTGCCGAGCTCGCCGAAGACGAACTCCGATCCGGCGTAGGAGTAGCCCAGTACTTTGGTCACGAAATCGCCGAGGGTCTTGAAGAGATGCTGGCCAAACGGCACCCGGAGCACGAAGATGGCGAAGGCGAACTGGAGCCCGAGCCCCCAGGCGACGATCCGCCACTTGATGGCGCTCCGCCGCGAGGAAAAGAGCACCCCGACGCCGATGATGAGCGTGAGGCCGAGCAGACCGCTCAGGCGCTGCAACAGCGGCGTGTTGGTCGCCTGGTCGCTGAATTGCTGAGTGGCCGGGGCCTGCTGAACGCTGATAGCGGCCGCCGACGCGGCGGGGGCCTGCCGGGCGAGCAGTCCGCCCTCCGCATGCCCGACCAGCCCCGGCAGCACCCACGGCACCGCCAGACAGACGGCGAGGAGAATCGTCGAAAGGAGGAACCTGCCGCCAGCGGTGGACCAACTCCGACGGAGCATGGACATCAGCGGCCTCAATGGTGGATTAGGGCGACTCGACAGCGACTACAGCGACCTGAGCTCCTCGCGCACTTCGGCCAGGAGCGCCTGCTTTTCCGGCCACGGCAGGAAGGCGCCCTCAAATCCGTGGAGGATCATCCGCTCGATCTCCGGCCGGCCGAAACCGAGCGCCCGGTGCGCGATCCAGTATTCCTTGGAGAGAGTGGTACCGCTCATCAACCAGCTGTCGGTGCAGAGCGTGACCGCGAGCCCCGCCGCGAAGTACCCGCGTACCGGATGATCCTCCGCGCGCGTCACCGCCCTGGTCTGCAGGTTGCTCGTGATGTTGGTCTCGATCACGATGCGCCGGTCCCGCACGTAGTCGCGGAGCACCGGATCTTCAAAGAGCCGGGTGCCGTGACCGATCCGATCGGCGTGGCACTGGTGCACCGCCTGCGCCACCGATTCGGCGCTCGCGGCTTCGCCGGCGTGGACGGTAATGCCGAGGCACCCCTCCGCGGCCGCGTCGAAGGCGGCGCGGTGCGCCCCCGCGGGCCGGCCCGCTTCCCCGCCAGCCAGATCGAAGGCGACCACGCCGTGGGCCTTGAGCGCCACCGAGCGGCGGGCGAGATCGAGCGAGACGGCCGGATCGTAATGGCGGAGCGAACAGTTGATGATGCCGGTCTTGACGTGAAAATCGCGCTCGCCGCGCACCAACCCGCGGCGCTCCGCCTCGACTGCCTGCTCAATGGTGAGCCCCCGCCGGGTGCTGAGGATGGGGCAGTAGCGCACTTCGAGATAGCGCAGCCCGTCCGCCCGCGCATCTTCGACCATCTCGTACGCCGCGCGCTCGATGGCTTCGGGAGTCTGCAGCAGCGTGATGGTGATGTCGAAGCGCTTGAGATAGTCATCGAGGCTGGCCGCGTCATCCACCAGCATATGCCGGCGAAGCGCATCCGGTGCCGAGGCCGGCAGCTCCACCTTGGCGGTTCGCGCCAGGTCGATCATCGTCTCGGGGCGGAGTGACCCGTCGAGGTGGACGTGAAGCTCCGCCTTGGGGAAGCGCCGCAGCAGTTCAGGAGAGAGCATCGAACTCCGCCGTGCGGGCGCCCCGCCGCGCCGAGACGACCGCGCGGATGATGGCGCCGGGGCCGATCGCCGTCGCCGGCGGGAGCGCGATGCCTCGGCCGTCGGTCAGGTGGCCCTCTCCGGCGGCGATCCGCTCGGCGAGAGCGGGATCGAAGGCGCGCACGGCGTCGAGGGCGGTTGTTCCTGAGGGGAGAGTCACGCCTGTGTCATTGACGAAGCAACGGATCGTGGCCGCCGGCATCAATGCTTCGGGGTGAGGCGCGGCTGCTCGGGCGCTTCCACCGGCTGCGGCAGGGCGCGAAGGTAGGTCGCCAGCGCATCGAGCGCGCGCCGGCCACCGGGACCGAGGGTGGCGGGACGGGCATCGGGCAGGAGGACCTTCGCCGTTGCCGCGACGGTGTAGGGCGTGTTGTCGCGAAGCTTGGAGCCGTCGGGCAGACGCACCTCCTTGATCCGCCGCCCCGTCGCCGCAGCGGCATCGTAGATCACGGTGAGCCCGGCGACGTGCAGTTGAGGGCGCCCGGCGGCGAGCGCATTGTCGAGGAATTGTTTCAGCGCTCGCCCGCTGATCGACCGAAGGCCGATGAGGGTGTAGGGTCCGATGAAGTTCCGGAGGGCGTCGAAGGTGACCGGTCCCGCGGGAAGGTCGGTCAGGAGTTCGCTGTCGGCGACGATGGCAATGTCGGTGCGGAGCGCGTTCCGCCAGGCGTCCGCCACCAGGTTGCCGAGCGGACTCTGGGCCGCCTGACGGGAGAGAGGGAGCTTCACCAGTGCCGTGACCTGCCGGCCGAGCGAATCGACCATCGGGCGATAGCGCGCCAGAATCGCCGTCTCGGCGCTGTCCGGCTTCGGCTGATCTGCCCACACGGTGTCGACCTGGCGCCGGTACATCCGGCCGCCGACGACGGTGCGGACCAGGTCGACCGCCGCGACCGTAGCGCCGCCGGGCGCCCCGCCGAGCACCGCGATGCCGTTGATCACCGTATCGATCCCCGCTCCGGTGGTCACGATGCCATCGATCGACCCGGCGGGGAGCGCCGCCGCGAGTTCCGGCCCATCGGCGTTCGCGAGCACGATGACGAAATCGGGCCGCTCCGTCCGCGCGGCAGCGAGCGCGTCCTTGATCCCGTCGAGCCCGCGCACGGTGGCGAGATCCGATGCGCTCCCGTTGGGGACGGTGCCAAGCCGCGGGGCGGTGTAACCCACCACGGCCACCTTCCGTCCCGCCGCGGTCACCACGCGGTAGGGCACCGCCCAGGCGGCGGGCCGGCGCGAGAGGGAGTCGACCACATTGGCGGTAACCCAGGGGAAGCGAGAGCCCGCCATCCGGCGCCGCAAGGTATCCGGCGACCAATCGAGGTCCGTGGCCCCCACCGCCGTCGCCGCGAGCCCCAGCCGATTGAGTGCCTCCACCATCGACTGACCGTGCACCAGGTCGGAACCGCGGCTGCCTTCGAGCAGATCACCGGCGGCGAGCCGGATCACCGGGCAGTCGCACCCGGCACTCATCCTCTCGAGTGAACTCTTGAGGGCAACGACGCCGCCGATCGGCCGATCGGAGCCAGCCGTTGCCGGCTCCAGTTGACCATTCAACGCACCGACGGCCAGGATCCGGAGCCCCGCCGAATCGACCGGTGTCGCGGCCCGCGCTACCGCTCCCAGTCCGAAGAGCGCGCGCACCTGATTGGCCGCCCCGTCGGGCACGATGCGCCAGTTCTCCCGGGCGTAATCATGCGGATGCAGCGTGTCGCGGCCGATGGCGCGCTCGAGCAGGTCACGAATGCCTTCGCCCCGGTCGTAGGTGACCGGCGCGCCGGCCAGCATTTCGAATCCGCCCCCGCCCCCCTGCCGGTAGTTATTGAGCGCCAAGGTGAAGGTGTCGCTCGGCGCGACAGGCCGCCCCTTGACCGCGAGACTCGTGATCCGCTGACCCACCGGGTGACTCAGGTCGATCTGGTAGTCCGCGCCCCAGACGATGTCGTAGTCATAGCCGGGAATGCTGTCGTTCAGAGTGATCTTGCCGCCCGGCCCGACTCGGAAGTAGTGCGCGCTCTGCTCCAGGTACGCCCGCAACTGGGCGCCGCTGATCTTGATGGCGCGCAGGGTGTTCTCGTAGGGATAGATGGAGAAGAGATCGGCGCGATGGATCTCCCCCGCCGGCAGCCCGCCCCGGGTGCTGAACGCGGGAGTCGAAGCGAGATCGGTGTGCGCGGCCCGCCGCTCGACCTCGCCGATGAAGCCGATGAGCGGCGTCGGGCCGGCGCGTCCTCCCTGGGCCGGGAATGCCGCGACCGCGGAGCCGATCGTCTGACCGACCCAGGTGGTGACGAGCTCCCGTTCATCTCCCATCCGCCGCACGAAGCCCGGGTTCTCCGGCTCGGCGTCCAGCGGTACCGCCTCTCCGTGGATCTTGGCGACGGCCCACTTGCCCTCGCGGCGGAGCAGCGAGAGGTGCACCACCGCCACACTCCGCGCGAAGGCGCGGGGTTGGACGAAGTGAACGCCGTTGATGACGGAATCCACCATCTCGCGATGGGAATGCCCCACCACCACGACGTCGGGACGGATCGGTCCGGTGGCGAGCGTGGCGGCCACGTTCTCCGGGCCGACCCCCGTGGTGTCGTACGAGGACTCCCCATCCATCCCGCTGTGGATCAACACGATGGCGACGTCCCCCTCCGCCCGCAGCCGCTCCAGCAGCGCCGGCGCCGCAGAGGCGATGGGGGTGACCTTGAGCCGCCCCCGCAGATGTTCCCGATCCCACACCATCGATCCTGGAGTGGTCAGGCCGCCGATCGCGACCCGCACTCCGCCGCGGAGCAGTACCGTATAGCCGTGGAAACGGGCCGAGTCGGTCTGGGTGAAGAGGTTGGCGCAGACGATCGGATAGCGAGCCGCGGCCATCGCCCGTTCGAAGAAGGGGATGCCGAAGTTGAACTCGTGATTACCGGGAACCCCGGCATCGTAGGAGAGATTGTTCAGCGCGTCGACCATCGGCGTCGGATCGCGGGGAGCCGCGGTCGCGAAGTAGGCGGCGAAGGGATCGCCTTCGATGAGATCGCCGGCATCGACCAGCACCACCTGGCCGGGATACCGCCGCCGCAGTGAATCGAGGACGCTGGCCGCGCGGCTCAATCCGCCGGGGTAGGACTTCCCCTCGACGAAATCCCAGCCGCTCGCGTGGCCGTGGACGTCCGTCGTGGCGACGAGGACCACGTGCGCCGTGTCCTGCCCGGCGAGGGCCGGAACGGCGAAGGTGGCGAGGGATGAGCCGAGGAGCGCGAGACGGACGATCGGGGGAAATCGCATCGTCAGAATATCCGCCCGAAGGAGGCCGAACGGCAACGGCCCCGGGGTTGCGATTATCCGCCCAGTCATATATATGTTATGGCGAATATGACGGACTACCCCACATCGGCTGCCCTCCTGCTCACCATCGCGGAGCCCACTCGGCTCCGCATCCTCAACTGTCTGGCGGCGGCTCCGCTCTTCGTCTCCGATCTTCAATCGGTCCTTCGGCTCCCGCAGCCCACCGTGTCGCGCCACCTCAAGGTGCTGCGTGAGGTCGGTGTGGTGTCGGACACCCCCATCGCCCAATTCGTGCTCTACCGGCTCCGCCGCGGGACCGATGCGGAGGCCCGCCTCCTCGGCGCCATCCTCGAAGCGCTGGCCCAGGACGAAACGCATCGGGTCGAGCGTCAGCGTGCCGCCGAGCGGAGCCGCACCCACACCCGCTACCGGACCGTGGAGCCCGTCACCGAATGACACCGACAGCGCCCGCCGTGCATCGCATCCTGGTGGTGGATGACGAGCCCGATATCACGGCCCTCGTCGCCTATCACCTCGCCAAGGCCGGGCACCGCGTCTCGACCGCGGCCAACGGTCCCGACGCGCTCCGCTCCGCCCGCGAAGAGCGTCCCGATCTGGTCATCCTCGACGTGATGCTGCCCGGCACCTCGGGCTATGATGTGCTCGCCGAACTGCGGA
>JBIOIC010000012.1:0-18188 GCA_044449625.1 Gemmatimonadales bacterium
GGCGATCGGATCGTGCACCGCCGATCCTGGACGTCGCGCCGCCTCGAAGCCGAGCCCGATCTCCACTCCCTTGACCGCGGGAATTGACATCAGCATCCCGGCCAGCCGGCCGTCGAGCTTCCGGTCCCAATGGACATGGCTGCCGAGCCCGAGGACCAGTCCGCGCACGACGACCTCCACTTCCCCGCCGAGGGTATCCCCCGCCTGCTTCGCCGCGTCGATCCTGGCGACGATCTCCGCTTCGACCGCGGAATCGAGCACCCGGATGACCGAGCGGTCGGCCGCTTCGTTAAGCGGTACGGGAAGGGCCGCCATCGGGGCGGTGCGCACACCGCCGAGAGAGACCACGTGGCTCCCGACCTCGACCCCGAAGGCGTCGAGCAGCCGCCGGGCGAGGGCACCCGCCGCGACGCGGGCGACGGTCTCGCGGGCGCTGGCGCGCTCCAGGATGTCCCGGGCGTCGGCGCGATCATACTTGAGGACGCCGGCCAGGTCGGCGTGGCCGGGGCGGGGCCGGGTGACGCGGCGGCGGCGGGCCTCGCCCGGGGTCCCTTCCGCCGCCATCACCTCTTCCCAGTTGGCCCAGTCGCGATTGGGCACCAGCATCGCCACCGGCGAACCGAGGGTCTCGCCGGCCCGCACGCCGGCCAGCCACTCCACCCGGTCCTGCTCGATCTTCATCCGCGCTCCGCGGCCGTAGCCCCGCATCCGGCGTCCGAGATCGCGATCAACCCAGGCGGCATCCACCGGGAGCCCGGCCGGGAGTCCCTCGACGATGACTGTCAGGGCTTTCCCGTGGGATTCTCCGGCGGTGAGGAATCGGAGCTGCGTCATCGCCGCGAACCGGAGAACAGCGAGCCCGACACGGTGGTCGGGCTCGGTACGGCCGGAGGTGCGGGGTCAGCCTCACGGCTCACGGCGTGGTGCCCGCCGAGGCGTCATCGACGATCCGCGGCGTCACCAGGATGATCAGGTCGCGGCGCCGCTCGTCGCTGGAATTGACCCCGAACAGGCCGCCGATGAGCGGCAGGTCCATCAAGAGCGGGATGCCGGACTTCTTCTTGGTGACTTCGGTGATGGTGAGGCCGCCGATCACGGCGGTCTCGCCGTCATTCACCAGCAGTTTGTTGTCCGCCGTCTGCTTGGTGAAGTTGAACCCCAGGTCGGAGGCCGCGAGCGCCTGCACGGCGGACCGCTCGGTGTGCAGCTGCAGCACGATCTGGCGGTTGTTGGTCACGTGGGGCGTGGCGGTGAGCCGGATGCCGGTCTGCTTGAAGGAGACCGTGGCCCGGGCCGGCTGGCCCACGGCGCCCGCCGAGCTCGCGTCGATCACACGGACCGGCGTTTCCTCCCCCACCAGGATGTCAGCCAGGGTGTTGTCGAGCGTGGTGATGATCGGCTCGGCCTGCACGTCGGTCAAGTTGATCTGCTGCGTCGCCTGCACGAAGGAGGTGAGGCTCATCCCGCCGATCACCGTGCCGAGGATCACGTTCAGCGCCGGGTTGGCGATCGCCGCCCCGGCGTTGCCGACCGCCGCGACCGAAGTGCCGCCGAGGTCGATGACCTGCGTCGTGGTGAGCGCGGCGCCGGCGGAGTCGACGCGCTGGGCCAGGCTGTTGAAGAAGGAGCCTTCCCCGACCCTCGACGCGCCCAGGTCGTACTGGATGCCCAGGCCCTCGATGTCTTCCCGGTCCACCAGGATGATCTTGGCCTGGATCGAGACCGACGGGGTGCGCACGTCGAGCCCCTTCACGAAGTCCTCGACGCCGCTGATCTTGCTGCGGGTGTCGGTGATGATCAGCGCGTTGGTGGCCGAATCGGCCACCACCGAGCCGCGGTTCTTGGTGATGATGCCGCTCATGTTCTTCGCAATGGCCGCGGCGCTCGCGTAATTGATCCGCACCAGGCGGGTCTCGAGGGGCTCGAGAGAATCGAGCGCCGCCAGCGCCTTGGGGGAATCGACCCGGATGATGCCGTCGGCGCCCTCGGTGGCCGAGAGGCCGTTGGCCGCGAGGATGGCGGCAAAGGCGGAGCGCCAGGGCTTGTTCTTGATCTCGGTGTTGATCTTGATGGTCCCGGCGATGCCGGCGCCGATGACGATCGACCGCCCGCTGAAGGCGGCGAAACCGGAGACGACATCCGCGATGTCGGCGTTGTCATAGCTGACGCTGATCAGCCGGTCGGGCGAGATCTGCTGCGGGGCCGGATCGGGTGCGGGGACCCGGACCTCGGGCGCCCGCGCGGCAGCGGCCAGACCCGCAGGGGTCGGCGCGGACATCGCCGCCGGCGCGAGCGAGGACCAGGCGAGGAAGGTCCGCTCGGCGCCGAAGCGCACCCGGACCGCGTCCCCTTCCCGGTCAATCTGATAGTCCTTGAGTTCGGAGAGATCGATCACCACCCGCACGACGTTGGGGGCAAACTGGCCCACCCGCACGTTGCGGATGCCGCCGCGATCCACCCCGTCATACAGGGTGGGGGCGGTGCCGAGGGTCGCGCCGGTCAAGTCGAGCACCAGCCGCGCCGGGCCGTGCAGCGTGAAATCCCGCACCTCGACGGCGCCCCGGAGGTTGATCACCACCTCGGCGGCCCCCGGAGAGGGCTGCACGGCGACGCTCAATACTTGGCCATCTCGCGGACCGCTGCTGCGCGGCCCCACGGGACGAGCGGCGGCCGGGATTGCCAGGCCGAACGTGACCAGCCAGAGCAGGGTCAGTCGCAGGGACTTCATGGGGTCTCCTCCTCAGCCTTCTTCGAGAGCGACAGGGTCTCCTGCCGCTCGAATCCAAAATCCTGGATAGTGAACGTGACGTCCCGTCCGCCGATCTGGGCCACCGTCATGCGCGAGCCGATCTTGTCACCCACGCGGACCTTGTACCGCTTGCCGCTCTGCTTGTCCCGCAGCAGTGCCACGCTGTTCCGGGCCGAACGCATGTCCTGATAGATCCCAATCAGGACCAGATCGCCGAACTCCACGCTGGAACTGCCGTGCTGAATCAGGGACTGGAACGGATCGCGGTTGCCGCCGGTATACGCGAAGGTCTCGCGCAGCACTTCGGTCTCCTTCGCCAGGCGGAGCGAATCCTGCCGCACCGAATCGGCGCGCACCCGGGCGAGCGAATCAGTCCGGGCCTTCTCCTTCGCCTTGGCGAGGGAATCGGCGTGAGCCGCATCCTTCACCTTGCGGATTGAATCGGCGCGCGCCACCCGGAGCTGGGCCGCGGTGAGCGCCGGGGCCGGCTTGGCGGCCGGAGCCGCCGGGGTCTGCACCACCGGCTGCTTCCCGGCGGGGAGGGTCGGCGCGGGGAGGCCCGGCTTGCCGTTGGCCGGCGCGGTGGTGACTGGTACCGGCTTCCCGGCGGTGACCGCCGGAGCTCCCGGCTTGGCGGTCGGAGGTACCGTCACTGGCACCGTCGGCTTGGCCGCGGTGACCGCGGGCGCGGCCGGCTTGGGCGGCGGCACGACGCCACAGGCCTTGAGCACCGGAGGGAGGAGCATTCCGGCCGGAAGCTTCGCCTTGCCGGCAAGCACCTTGCGGCCGACGGCGGTCTTCTTCAACACCTTTTCGACCGAGTCATTGCAGGCGACGAAGCGGACCCGGGCCACCGAGTCGCGCTTCTCCTGTGCCTTGGCGAGACTGTCGCGCCGGGCCTGGGCCAGGTGGGCCTGGACCAGCGAGTCTTGATTGACACCGCCGCGGCCGAGCATCGCCTTCACCTTGGCGCAGCCACCGCCGGCCACGAGAGCCGCGGCAAGGGCGACGAGGGTCAGCCGCTTACTGAGCACTGTCGGCCCCCTCCCCACCGGTTTTCACGTAGGTGCGGATGCTGAATGCAGCCTGGAGCATCGCCCCCGTGGAGTCACCCAGCGCCAGCGCCGCGCCGGAGTTCGCGATCGTCACCTTGAGGCCCGTCGGCACAATGATCCGCGGGAGCGAGGCGATGTCGGAAAGGAATTCTCCGAGTTGGTCGTAGTGCCCCAGGACGACGAGGTCGAACTGGCTGGTCGAGAACGGTGCGGGGCCGGCGGTCAACGCGCCCGGCCTGACACCGGTGAGGGCCACGCCCCGGATCTTGGCCCGGGTGGAGATCTGGTCGAGCAGATTGGGAACCTCATTCTGCTCCGGCACCAGACGCCGCAGCAGGTCGAGGCTCTGACGGTATCCTTCGAGCCGCCGGCGCAGGTCCTGGATACTGCCCTTGGCCAGGACCGACTTGGCGCTGTCGACCGAACGTCCGATCGAGGCGATGCTGTCGGTCATCTGAGTGATGCGGGTGCGCCGACCGGCCATTCCCTCGAATACGCCGGAAAAGCCGCTGTAGCCGAAGTACCCGGCCACCACCGCCACGATGATCAAGAGGATCGCAAGCTGTCGCGTCTGGTTCATGGCGCGATCACCTCACCGACTGGTTGAGCGGGACGGTGCGGACATAGGCCGAGTCGGCCTGCTCGAACGTCGCGCGGACCGTGAACGCCGTCACCGGCCGCGCCGACTCCACCACCGTCTGCGAATTCACCGTCTGCACATTGGACACCCAAGGCGACGCTTCCAACTGACGCAGGAATTGCGTGAAGGCCTGATAGTCCACCGTCCGGCCTTCCAGCTCGAACTGCACCTTGGATCGGCCGGTGACCGAGTCTTGGGCCGCAGTATCGACGCCCTGCTGACCAACGACCGCGAGATTGACCAGCCAGGTATAGGGCGGAAGGGCCTTGGCCACCTCGTCGAGCAGGTGGGGCCAGATGTAGCGGTCGCCATCGACGCGCCGGATGACGCGGATCTGCGACAGCAGCGAGTCCCGGATCTGCTCGGACTTCCGCTTCTGCTGTATCAGGCTCCGGAAGCGCTTCTCGTCGGACCGGGCCTGCTCCAGCCGGGGCGCGAGGGTGACGAGCTCGCGGGTCGTGGTGCCGTAGAGCCAGAAGAGCAGCCCCGCGACCAGGATCCAGGCCGCCGCCGCTCCGATGAGCAGCGGCTCCTTGATGCGGGCCAGCAGATCCTTGGCCTTGGCCTGGAACTGCTTGCTCGCGCTCCCGGTCTTGCGGCGCTGTCCGGGCCGAAGATTGACGGTGATCATCATGAGATCGAAATCCTCCGGGCCCGGATCAGGCCGCGGACCTGAGGGCGAGACCGATCGGCAGCATCAGGAGCGGTGCCACTTCGTCCATGCTGAGCGAATCGAAGGCGCTATCGGCCACCTGCAGCCGGGCGAGCGGGTTGCCCTGTTCGACGGGAATCCGGAGCCGATCCGCCAACACCTTGTTCAGGCCGGGGATCCGGGCGCCGCCGCCGACGGTGAAGAGCCGCGCCAGGCTTCCGGCGGAGCGGCTGGCCGACTGCAGGAACGCGGCCGCCCGCTCGATGCCGACCGCCAGCTCCTCGCCGCGGCTCTCCAGGAACGGGTCCAGCGCCTCGTGGCGCTCGAAGCCTTGCAGGATCTTGTCGGCATCTTCGGCCGACAGTCCGCGCTCCCGCTGCATGTCCTCGCGGAAACGCCGCACACCCAGAGGCAGGTCGCGCGTCAGGACGGGAATTCCGTCTTCAAGGATGTTGATGTTGGTCGTCTCGTGGCCGATGTTGACCAGGCCAACCACCCCCTGCATTTCGTCGGGGTGGCTCAGTTCAAACGCGTTGTGCAACGCGAACGCATCCACGTCGATGACGCCGGCCTGCAGCCCCGCCTCGGCCAGCAGCGAGATCCGGTTCTCCACCAGTTCGCGCTTGGCCGCCACCAGGAGCACCGTCATCTGGAGCCCCTCGCCCTCGGGGTCGAGGATCTGGAAGTCGAGCTCCACGTTCTCCATATCGAAGGGGACGTGCTGCTCCGCCTCCCAGCGGATCACCTCGCGCGCTTCCGGTTCCGACATCCGGTCCATCTGGATCTTCTTGACGATCACATCGCGCCCGCCGACGGCGATCACGACCGACTTGGTCTTGATGCCCGAGGAGACGAGGAGCTGCCGGATAGCATCGGCCACCACGCCCTGGTCGATGATCTCCCCCTCGACGATCGCGTCGTCGGAGACGGTGGAGAACGCGACCCGGGTCAGCACCGGATCGCCCCCACCGTGGCTGATCTCGACCAGCTTGATCAATCCGCTGCCGATGTCGAGCCCCACCGTGGTCTTCTTACGCCCGAAAAGACCCATAGCGACCAGACCCTGTCTGTGATAAGGGGAACCTTCGAATGGCTACGCTACCATCCGGCCGGGAAAATGTCAAGCTCGAAGGTGGTTGAGGTGAGTCTGAACAAGCCATTGCCCAGCCCGGACTTACCCCTCAGGCTATTGCGACGATTTGCCCCCGAGATCTCCTGAAGAAGAGCCAAGAATCCCACTCACCGGCGGATGTTCGGGCCTTGGTCGCAGGGGGGATCCCAAAAACGAGACCGGGTCCGACCCGTTGGGTCGGACCCGGCTCAAACCCGCCCCGCGGCCGCTAGAACTGCACGAAGGCCCGCTGGGTGAAGGGCTTCGCGCTGGCCGAGGCCGCCAAGGCATTCGCTACCGCACAGCTTGAGTAGGCGATGGTCGTGTTGCCGTTGAAGTTGGAGGCGTCGCCGAGAACGGCGTTCTGGGCCACGATGGCGCCATGGAGTTGCGAGTTACCGTTGCCGTGGGAAACCTGCCCCTTGACCAGGATGAGGCCATAGAAGTCAAAGTTGGCGTTAAAGCTGAGGTCCCCGTCGATCAGCAAGATCCCCTGTCCCGTCACGTTCCCGAGCCCGACCGACCCTGTGAAGTGGATGATCGGGAAATAGCCGGCGCAGGGATGGCTCAGCAGATAGGTGCCCGCCGCAGCGTAGGTCGGATCTCCCCAATTCCCCGGATTGGCCTGGCCCTCGGCGCAGGCGTGGGACGCATTCAGCACCGGCCCGACGCTGGGCGCCGACGACAGGGTAATGTCAGCAGCCGAGGCCAGGAGATTGTACTGGGCGTTGACATCGGCGACGGTCGAAGCGACCGAGGTATCGCCGTAGCTCACCACGGGGGAGACGTTGCCCGGCTTCGAAACGGGGGTGCTGCCGTCCGTACGCAGGCCCGGCTGATTCGCCAGAGAATCGCCCAAGCACGCGCCGGCCCAGCCCCCGCCGGCCGGCACCGCATCGTTCCCGCTCAACGACGAGGAGCCGTTCACGTCGACCGATCCGGAGACCGTCGCGGCCGCCTTGATGTTGAGATTGGCGATCCACTTCTTGAAGATCATCCCCATCGACCGGGTCGCGAGCGTGGCGCCCCCGCCGTTCTGGGCGGTGCCGTAGGACCGCAGCACAAAGGTGACGCTGTTGAGCTGGGTGACGGTATCGGTGTAGTAGCCGCCGGAGCTGCCGAGCTGGGTGCTGGCGATCCCGGCGGAGTTCCCGGCGCCGAGCGACGTCCAGCTCTTCTGCCAGTTGGCCACGGCGTAATCGATGCCGGCCTGCGCCGCCTCGGCCGCCTGCTGACCGGACATCGTGTTGGTGCCGGTGCGCTGCTCCAGCTGGGCGGTGAAGAAAACGGCGGTCACCAGCGCGCCGATGATCACCAGCGCGAAGACGGCCATGACGAGCGCGATACCGCGTTCGTCGGAAGAGCGGGTCATGGATTCCTCCGGTCCCATCAGTTGAGCGGGGTGTTGCGAGGGGTGATGTAGGTCACCAGGCTGTCCTGGATGACGGCCCGCGTCCGCCCCGCCTGGGCCACCGGATCTTGTGAGATCCCCCGGATCGCGATGCGGATGCTGCGGACCTTCGGAATGTTCGTGCTCGAGGCGGTCAGTGCCGCGCCCGTGGAGTCATAGTAGGTCAGCTGGAAGCCGTAGACGCTGCCGGCGGTCGGGGCCAGAGGGCCCGCCATCGGCTGGACCGCGCCACCGCTCGCGCTCATCCCGAGCCACTGCTGGCTGTTGAACGACATGAGCCGGAGGGTGTCGATCTCATAGGTCCGGACCGGCGCGCCGGCGTACACCTTGGCAAAGCCCAGGGCGGTGGGCACACCGGTGCTGCCGAGGGTCAGTGTGTACCCCGGATGGGTGGTGGCGCTCCAGGGAAAGACGCAGCTGGTCGACGCGGCGTGGATCGCCGTGATCGGCAGGGGGATCCATCGGTCGTCGGTGATGACGGTGGAATCCCCCTCCCAGAAGAGCATCAGGCTGTCGGTCGTGACCGGCGCCCGGTACTCCGCGGCATAGGCCGACGGGGAGGTGCTGTAGACGATGATGGTCGTGGCGTTCGCCGGCACGGCGCACACGGTGTAGAACCCCCGCATGACGCGATAGGTGATCGACGTGTCGGTGATGGCGCGGATATCCGAGATCGTATCGAGCGTACTGGAGGTCCCCAGCGTCAGCTGCCGCAGTTCGTTCGGCACCACGAGGATCCCCGACCGCAGATTCGATTGGAGATCGCCCCGTTCCGCCTGGGCGTCGGTGACGCGCTGGGTGGTGATCAGCATCTGGTAGATCACGGTCGCCACCAGGGTCATCAGCACCATGGCGATCATGATCTCGATCAGGGTGAAGCCGCGGGACCGCTGTCGGGAGCTCATCATGTATTGCAGTTGACGATCGTGACCAGTGAGTCGGTGATCGTCCCTCCATACTTCTTGTAGGTGATCGCCTCGACCACGGTGCGAGATGCGCCGCTGGTCGGAACGGTCCACGACTCAGAGACGCCGTTGGTCGTGGCCGTTCCGGTGGCAAAGGAACTCGAGGTGCAGCGGGGATTGGTCGCATTGGCCACGTTTCGGAGCCGATCGAGCCGCCCGGCACCTACCCCCACCGCCGACGTGGTCCGCTGGCCCTGGCTCAGCATCTTGGTGGCCGCACCGGCGCCGCCCACCAGCGCCAAGACCCCGATCGCGAGGACGATCACCGCGATCAGCACTTCGGTGATGGTGAATCCCGACGAATCCCGTATCATCGCGTGAACCTCCCGAACGTGCCGACCGTCACCGTGTCGGCCGCCGCGCCCTTGGTGATCACGTAGGTGGCCCCGTTCCCGGCATAGGGGATCCCCCGGGGGTCGAAGGCGTAGTCGAGCGCAGTGCCCAGAGTGCAGGAGGAACCGGTACAGGCGGTGGTCGTGACGCCGTAGGCCGTGCTGAGATTCCGGGTCGTCAACGTATCGATCGGAGATCCGCCACAGAGCGCCGTGGTGACCCAGAGGCTGCCGCTGGAGTTGAGGTGGACCGTGGCACACCGCCCCCTGGTGATCGCCGCCGTCTTCGCCACCGACAGCTCGGCGATGATGGAATTCATTCCCCCCTTCACCGACTTCGAATCGCTACCCCGGTTGAGACTCGGCAGCGCGAAGATCGTGATGATTCCGATGATCACGACGACGAGCATCGTTTCAACCAGCGTAAAACCGTCCCGCAGACGCACCATTGGAAACTCCGGTTGGCAAAGGAGTACGCAGCATCTCAAGCAGGTTTGGTGCCGAAACCTATCTATTTGTGGCACAATGATTTACGTAGGCAAGAGTCGCTTATATGCATGCAACTTGCTGCATACAACGCAATTATCAGCACTATTCCAGACCGTGGCGTCGAATCTTGTAGAAGAGGGTACGGATGCTCATCCCGAGGGCCCGCGCCGCTGCCCCGCGGTTCCCACCCGCCTCCGCCAACGCCCGCCGGATCGCCGCGCGTTCGACCGCCTCGACCTGTGGCCGCAGGGAGAGAAGGCCCCCGGTGCCGGGCCCTTCGCCGGGGAGCGATCCACTCAGGGGGAAGTCCGCCGCATCCAGCGCGGAGTGGGATGCCAGGACCGCCGCCCGCTCGACGGCGTTACGGAGTTCCCGGACGTTGCCGGGCCAAGTGTGGGAGACAAGGCGGTCCAGCGCGGGGGCCGTGAGGCTCAGCTGCCGCCCGAGCCGCACGCTCGCCTGAGCCAGAAAATGGGCGGCAAGAGCGGGGATCTCCTCGGGGCGCTCACGCAGTGGGGGCAGGTGCAGCCGGACCACGTTGAGTCGATAAAAGAGGTCCTCGCGGAACCGACCCGCCGCGATGAGTTCCTCGAGGGGCCGGGCCGTGGCGGCCAGAAGGCGGACGTCCACCTTCCGCTCATGTCCATCGCCCACCCGGCGCACGGCGCCCTCCTCCAGGGCCCGGAGCAGCTTGGGCTGGAGGCCGAGCGGAAGCTCGCCGATCTCATCGAGCAGCAGGGTCCCGCCGTTCGCCTCCTCGAAGAGGCCGCGCCGATCCTGGACGGCGCCGGTGAACGCCCCGCGGACATATCCGAAGAGCTCCGACTCGATGAGGGTCTCCGGGATGGCGGCGCAGTTGACCGCCACAAATCGCTCCGCCACCCGTGGACTCCGCCGATGGATCAGGCGCGCGAGCACTTCCTTTCCGGTGCCGCTCTCTCCCGTCAGGAGCACAGTCGTGCTATGGGCCGCGACCCGCTCCGCCAGGGCCACCACCTCCCGCATCGCCGGGCTGTCGAAGATCAATCCGCCGCCCGGCCCCCCGGCAGCGACGACGACGCGCAATTCCGCCACCTCGCGGCGCAGGCGTTCGCGTTCCTCCGCCTTGCGGAGGGTGAGGAGGACCTCGTCGGGGCGGAACGGTTTATGGAGGTAGTCGTAGGCACCCTCGCGGATCACCTCCAGCGCCGCGTCCTCGTTTCCGTACGCGCTCATCACCACGACGAGGGCGCTCCCGCCGCTGGCCCTGTATCGGCGGAGGAACTCCCGGCCGTCGAGACCCGGCATCCGCACGTCGCAGAGGATCAAGTCGAACGGGTCCGCCGCCGCCAGGGCGAGTGCCCGGAGCGGATCTCCCTCGGCGGTCACGGCGTATCCCGCCTCGCCGAGGAGGAGCCCGAGGGAACGCCGGAGTCCCGCGTCGTCGTCCACGACGAGGATGCGTGTCACTCGCCACCCTCCGCGACCGGGAGGAACATCCGGAACACCGCGCCCCCTTCCCGACCGCGGTCCACCCAGATCACCCCGCCGGCGTCGTGAACCGATCGGGCCGCGATGGCGAGGCCAAGACCGGTCCCCTTGCCCGGCGCTTTGGTCGTGTAGAAGAGGTCGAAGATCCGATCCTCATCTCCCTCGGAGACGCCAGGGCCCTCATCGGCGACATAGAGCACGACGCCGGGCTGGCCTGTCGGCTGCTCGGCCCGCCAGGGACGGGAGACCCGTCCGCGAAGATCGCTCGCGTCCAACTCCGCTCCGTCTGCACGCCGCCGCGGCCCGGGCTCCAATCCACTCAGGCCCCGTTGGGCGCCGATCCAGATCTTCCCCTCGGGACAGGCGTCCCGGGCGTTCAACACCAGATTCACCACTAGCTGCTCGAGCACGTGCTGCTCCAGGCGGACAGGGGGGAGGGCGGGATCAAGGTCGAGTTCTATTGCGTCGGTGCGGATCGCCTGCTGATCCAGCAGCAGGCGCACGGTGTCCCGGACGGCAGCCGCGACATCGGCGGGAGGGGGCGGCGTGCTGCGCGGCCGAGCGTAGTCGAGCAGTTCCTGCACGATGCGGTCCATCCGTTCCACCTCCCGCTGCATCGCCGTCACCACTTCCGCGTCGGTACCCCGGCGGCGAAGCACTTCGAGATAGGTGCCGAGGGCGCCGAGCGGGTTACGGATCTCATGCGCCACGCCGGCTGCAAGCTGCCCGATCGCCGCCAGCTTCTCGGTGCGGACCACCTGGCTTCGGGCATCGAGGAGCCGGGCCGCCATCCAGCGGAGGCGCTCGCCGAGATACGCGAAGTCCGCGGTGTCAAAGGTGCCCGGGGGCGGCTCATCGCCGGCCGCGAGGGCGTCCGCATGGTCCGCCAGGGTGCGGAGCGGGCCGAGGACCTGCCGCCGGAGCAGCGCAGCGCCGAAGATCACAATGACCGTCGTGCTCCCCACCCACAGGACGCCGAGGGCCCACGCCGTCGCCCCGGGATTCCCCCGGTCCAGCAGCGTTGCGCTGGCGCCGACGAGGAGGACCGCGGCGGAGGTGAGGAAGGCGAAGCCGAAGAGCAGTTCGCCCCGGAGGGTGCGCCGTGGGGAAGCCATGATCTGAAAGATGGGAGCGCCGGGGGGCCGGCGCGAGGGCGGAAGGATCCGCGCCACCTAGAACCGGATCGAGGCGCGCGAGTCCAGCGGTCTGCCGATGAGCGCCGCGTGCGCCGCCAGGCTCACGGCACAACTGGAGTAATCGAACCGTTCATTGCCATTCAGATTCGACGTCCCGGCCTCGGCGAGGAGCGCACCGAAGCCATTGCCGTTGGAGCTGCCGGTAGCCTTGGCCGTACCGGTCGCGAGGATCACGCCGTAGAACTTGAACGCCGAGCCGAAGGTGAGATTCCCGTTGACCAGCAGGATCCCCTGCCCGCTCCCGCTCGGCATGGTGAGGTTCCCGTTGACGTAGATGACCGGGAAGTAGCCCGCGCAGGGATGATTGGTGCCATCGAGGCCCGACGGGGCGTAGGTCGGATCGCCCCAGTTGCCGGGATCGCCGGACCCGGTGGCACAGGCGTGTCCGCTGAGGACTGGAGCGACCGACGCCGGCGCCGAGGCGGTGGTAAAGGTCAGATCGGCCATCCCGGCCAGTGTGGAGAACACCGCATTCGTCTTGGCGACGGAGGTGGCGACTGAGGTGTCACTCGAAACCGATGACGGCGTGAGGTAGTACTGGAACCCCGTATGGGACACACTCCCGCTCGAGCGGGCCCCTGCCTGGTCATTGCGGGCGAAGGTGGCGCAATTGGCGGCCCACGCCCCCCCCGAGGGGACGATGTCCACGCCGCTCACCGTGTCTTTGCCGCCGACGTTGACGGCGCCGTCCACGGTCACGGCCGCCGCGATCCCGAAGTCCGGCGAGGCCACCTTGAAGAGCATCCCGAAGGTCCGGGAGGCCTGGACCACGCCGCTGCCGTTCCTGGCCTGGCCGAAGGACCGGATGAGCGCCAGTTCATCATTGAGCTGGGTGATCGAGTCGCTGAAGTACCCGACGCTCGAACCGATCTGGAGGTAGCCGAGCCCGGTGGTCCTGCCGACACCTTGCTGGACCCAGCTCCACTGCCAGTTGGCGGCCGCGTATTCCAGCCCCGCCTGCGCGGCCTCTCCGGCCTGCAGACCGGAGAGCGCGTTACCACCGGAGCGCTCTTCCAGCTGGGCCATGAAGAAGACTCCGCCGACCAGTGCGCCGATGATGACGAGCGCGAAGATCGCGACCAGGAGCGCGATGCCGCGCTCGTCTCTCGGGCCAGGGCGGATGAGCATCAGTTGCGCGGGGCGTTGCGCGGGGTGATCGTCGCCATCATACTGTCGCTGACCACGGCCCTGGTCCTGCCCGAGGTCGCGATGGGAGCCCGGGTGACCGCCCGGAGCATCAGGCCGATGCTGCGGATCTTCGGGATATCGGCCGCGCTCGCGGTGAGCGCCGCGCCCGTCGAGTCGTAATAGGTCAGGGCCAGGCCAGATGTCGAGGTGAGCGGACCCATGATCGGCTGGATGGCGGCGCCATTGATGCTCATCCCGAGCCAGGTGGATCCGCCGGAGCCGTAGGAGCTGAGCACGACGTTGTCGTAGGTGCGGACCGGGGCCCCCGGGTAGAGATGCGCCAAGGTGAAGCTCGCGGGGATCCCCGATCCCGACAGAGTGAGGGTGTACGAGGCCAGCGACGTCGCCGGGCTCGACGGATAGGCGCAGGTGCCGGCGGCGGCGGCGGCGATCCCGACCGGGATCCACTGATCATCAGCGGCGGTGAGCGTATCCCCTTCCCAGAATACGAATGCGCTGTCGGAAGAGTTCGGGATGCGATACTCCGAGGCGAATCCTGACGGCTCCGCCTTGACGACGATCACCGAGGTCGCGCTCCCCGGCGTGGCGCAGACGGTGTAGAACGCGCGCATCGCGCGGTAGGTGATCGAGCTGTCGGTCACGGCCCGAATGTCCGAGACCGAGTCCAGCACCCCGGAACGTCCGAGCGTCAACTGCTGCAGCTCATTCGGGACGACCAAGGCCCCCGCGCGCAGCCCGGACTGCAGCGCCCCGCGCTCATCCAGCGCCTCGGTCACCCGCTGCGTCGTCACCATGGCCTGATAGATGACCAGCGAGACCATCCCGAAGAGCACCAGCGCCACCATGACCTCGATCAGGGTGAAACCATGACGGGTCCCGGTCACGAGGCACATCCGATGATCGTGGAGACGGTATCGGTCGAGGTCCCGCCGTATTTCTTGTAGGTCACCACCTCCAGCACGATCCAGGCACTGCCGGAAGGCGCCACCGTCCACTGCTCGGTCACGCCGCGGGTGGTCGCGCTTCCGCTGGCGAAGGCCGCATTCGTGCAGCGAGGGGTGGTCTCATTGGCCAGACGCCGGAGGGTCTCCATTCGGGCGGAGGCCACCGCGGCCGCCCAGGTGGTGCGCTGCCCCTGGGACACCATCCGGGTCGCCGCGGTGGCTCCGCCCATCAACGCGAGGATGCCAACGCTCAGGATGACGACCGCCATCATCACCTCGGTGATCGTGAAGCCGGCGCGGGAGCGCGTCATCGGGAGATGAGCCCCAGCTGACCGACCTGCACCGTATCGGCCGCGGCGTTGCGGAGGACCACGTAGATGGCCGAGCCGGCCCAGTAGGGGACCCCGCTCGGATCGAACTCGTAGTCGAGGGCATCGCCGACGTCGCAATCGGTGCCGCCGCAGGCCTGGGCCAAGACTCCGTACGCCGAGGCCAGATCCCGCATGGTGACAGTATCCACCGTCGAGCCGCCGCAGGTGGAGGTCGTGACCCAGAGGATGCTGGCCGAGAGATGGGCGGTGGCGCACCGCCCGCGGCTGATCGCGGCCACACGTGCCGTGGAGAGCGTGGCCTCGACCATTCTCGCGGCACCCTGGACCGCGCTCAAATCGGAACTCGGCGACAGCGCCGGAACCGCGTAGGCGAAGATCACTGCAACGAGGGCGAGCACGATAACCGTCTCCACAAGGCTGAAGCCCACGATCTCCCGACGCCGATCATGATCGGCGGGAAGGGGCAACGCCACATCAAACGAGGAGGACATCCGACCTGCGCCCATCTGAGCTCCAACGCGGCGGTGGGGGCCCGCCGGGTCCGGCGCGGGCCGGGGATCAGCGTGGCACTTGAAAGATGGGAGGGCGCCGAGCCAATCGGGAGTGTCCGCCACTCCGCGGCGACGGCTCAGGGGCCGGGACCCCAGTCGAGGCGCAGCACCACCTGGTCCCCCGCCAAGCTCGCCGCCACGATCACGGCTACGGGGACCGGCCGGAGGAGGAGGAGCACATCGGCGGCGAGGGCCGGTCCGGCCCCTTGCAGCACCAGATACCGGGGCCGGTATTGGAGCAGGATGGAGCGCAGATCAGCGTTTGCCGCCGACTGATCCTGCCCGCGCACGTAGTCCAGTGCCTTCCATCCCGCCACCGGCACCGTCGGCCGCCCAGTCGTGAGGAAGACCAACGGCTCGTACGGCGCCGCCACTATGTCTCCCGGCCCGGTCTGCCGGCGGATCCAGGATGCGACCGGCGCCATCTGCCGGGCCGGTCCAAGTTGCGAAGCCTCCCAGCCCCGCCGCAGAAGACCGCGGCCGGTGGTGCGCGCGTATCCGAGGGCGAGCAGACCGACGGCGACGAGTACCACCACCCGCAGACGACGGGTGACTCCTGTTTCCGGTACGGCGCGCCAGGCGTCGACGGCGATCAGTGCGATGAGCGCGATCAGCAGGGGCCAGATTCCCCAGAGGAACCGATCGGGGGAGTAGGGCCAGAGCAGGACGACGCCGAGGTACGCGATGAGGAAGAGGAGGGTCACCGGAACGGTGCGCCGAAGCCGCCACGCGCCGACACCGAGCACCAGCAGGGTGAGCCCTGCGGTCGGCAGATCGGCCCAGGCGGCGGGCCACGGCGCGAAGAGCGCACTGGCCACTCCCGTGAGCGCGCGCGCGTTGTGCAGCGCGACCCGCAGGGCGAAGGGAGGTCCGGCGGAGTGGAGGGCGTCGGCATAGAAGGTGAGATATGGTCCGTAGCTTGCCGCGAGCACGCCGAGCCCGGCCGCCGAATGGGTGGAGGTCCACCAGAGCCAGGGAGCGAGGAGAAGGAGGCCGATCGTCCCGCCCGCGAGCGCCGCGCGATAGCGCCGATGCGCGATCAGGACCACGACCAGCGCGGGGAGGACCAGGACGCCGATGGTGCGGATGTTCCCGACGAGGCCGATGAGCAGACCGGCGAGCGCCGCCCATTGGATGCCGTCGTCGTCAACGGCACGCTCGGCCGCCATCAACGTCGCCAGCAGCAGGACGAGGAAGACCGGCTCGGAGAAGAGGACCGTCGAGGTGGCGAGCACCGGCGTGCAGATCACCCCGGCGCCGGCGATCGACGCGGCGAGGAGGCGCGACATCCCGAAGCGCCGGTGGAGGAGCAGCGCCAGGAGTGCGGCGGTGCCCGCCAGCGCCAGCGCGTTCATGATCCCGCCCCAGAAGGCCACCGCGTCGAGGGTATGGCCGATGCGCCAGAGCAGCGCCAGGAGAGCGGGGTACCCCGGCGGGTAGTGCAGGGCGAGCGGGGCGCCGGGAAGGTTCAGGTACCGGAGCCCCTGCCCGGTCGCGAGCGAACGGCCGAGGATGGTGTAGAGCCCGTCATCGAAGTAGACGCCGGGGGGAGCGCCGGGGGAGGCCCAAAGCACCAGGCCGAAGACCGGGAGCCCGGCAAGGGCGGCGGTGAGGAGGAGCGCGATGCGGGAACGGGACGCGGGCAGGTTCACGAAAACAAGAGAGGCGACGGAGTCAGCCCGTCGCCCGATCGGAAGATGGTACCATTGGGGAGGATCACTGACTGCAGCCGACGATCCCGCTGATCGTGGCGGGGGCGACCGCGGCGCCGCCGCCGACGAACAGCGCACAGCTCTTGGTGGTACCGGCGTTCACCGCGGTCGCGGCCCATCCGGCCGAGTCGGCGCTGACCACCGAGATGGTGTTCCCCTTCGAGGTCTGGAAGCTCAACTGACCCACGAGATCGGTGCCGCCGTAATACGCATAGTGATCGTAGGCGTATCCTTCTTCGGCGACGGCGAGGTTGCGCAGATCGGATTTCATCGTGGCTAGATAGGCCTGGGCCCGGGTGGCCTGATACTTGGGGATGGCGATGGCCGCGAGGATCCCGATGATGACCACGACGATCAGGAGCTCAACCAGCGTGAAGCCGCTCTTGTGCCGAAGCATCGGGGACTCCGGTGCGGTGACGACTGCGCCAGGACAGCGGGATAAGCAGAGATCGAACCGATTGCGCTGCTTCCAGAAGACGATGGTGCCGGTATCAGCGGCACCTTCGCCGGTACTCACTTGTGATGACACCAGATGGTGGACACCGAAATCACTGCCTTGGGCCGGTCATTTCGGTGCCCACCCCGGGGCGGGGACGGCTCGTCCGAGCCGCCCCCTTACCGCCGCATTACGAGCAGCTGATGACGCCGTCGTTCGTGGAGCCGCCACCAATGTTCACCAGGCAGGACTTGGCGCCGCTGGTGATGCTGGCGTTGGTGATGGTGGCGATGTAGCCGCTGCTCCCGGTAACAGTGATGGCGGGGGCGCTGTTGCCGCTGGACTGACCAAAGATGTTGGTCGGCAACGTGCCGGTGTAGGTCTGGAAGTCGGAGAAGTAGCTCTCTTCGGCCGTCATCAGGTTACGGATGTCGGACTTGACAGAGGCCAGCTTCGCCTTGTCCTTCGTCGCCGCGAACTTCGGGATCGCGATGGCGGCGAGGATGCCGATGATCACGACCACGATCAGCAGCTCGATGAGGGTAAAGCCCTTGCGGTTCTGCATACGGCACTCCTCCAGAGGATTAGTGAAGCACTACGCCGACTTGGTGGGCATCGGAATTGCCTGTCAGTTCTGGCAACTTCAGTGCCAGCCCCGGCCCAGACTGGCCAACTGACTCCATAGCAATGTCTTACCGGAGCCCTGCTGGCTCCCCTCCAGCGAGATTTTCTTGCCTGAATCTGGTGTTTTGCACGAATCGGCCCCGCTCGCTGCGTCTCCGGACGGCCCGAAGATCACCCGATGGTGGGAGCGCCCGGGGGTCCAGGGGCTCCTGCTCCTGCTCCTGGCCCTGGCCGCGATGGGGAAGGTTGCCACCAACGCCGGCTGGATGCAGGACGAGCTCCCGATCATCCTGCACCGGGAGATGGTCCACGGGATGACCGGCCTCTGGCAGCCGTTCCTGGTTCCCTACTGGCCCCCCCCGTTCACCCC
>JBIOIC010000013.1:0-17989 GCA_044449625.1 Gemmatimonadales bacterium
GGAATGATGAACGGGTGTCGATCCGTGGGGGTCGCCTGCGGCGACCCGGCCCCCCGACACCGGCATGGCGGCTCTAGGGGCGCAGCATGCTGCGCCCCTACACGTCGCCGCATCGGGAAGGAACGTGCAGGCCGGCACCTATCCCAGGCGCCTCTCTGGAATGCGCTCTGCAGGGCTTGGTCTTTGGGCATTCCCCACCCGCCTCCCATCTCCCGTCTCTCGCCTCTCTCCCAAACCCCATCTCCCGTCTCCCACCTCTCTCTCGTGCCATCTCCCATCTTCTCGGGGGAGGGGACAACCCTGGGCCCCACTAAAATGAGGATAACTACCACTTACCATCGAAATGGCGAGGTTTATTCGTTGATTCTGCATAATCATTCAGCCACAGCCGACACTGTCACAAGAATAGTTTTCCACATTAGGCGGATCAGTTTACCCATTGTGAATAGCTGACTTACGAAATCCACCGGACGTGGATAAATGGGTACCGCTCGAGTCGCTTCTGGGACAATGCTTTCCAAGGGGTCATTCCACAGTTTCAAGGTATCCACAGGTGGATAACTCCTGATCTCCACAGTTGTGCATGAAGCTTTGGACAGAGGCGGAGGTACCTTCAGAGGGGCAGGATGAAGGCGTTGTGGATAACCGAGTTGCCCCCTAACTCCCCCTCCCCTGCTCTTGGGGGAGGGTCTGCCTGAGTGAGTTGGTCCGGGACGATCCGGAGAGGGGCACTCCGTGGGGCCGATGGCCCTCACGATTACCGCAACTGGGTCTCTCTTGCAGGGTGGTGACCGGGGGGTGTTTGTGCCCCCCCTGCTGGCCGCTATTCTTACATCCAGATCTCTCCCTCTCTGACCGGATGGCTCGTGTCACTCCCCAAGGTTCGATTCACCAAGATCGTCGCCACGCTGGGTCCGGCGTGGAGTGCCCCCGAGCGGATGCACGCCCTGCTCGACGCCGGGGTGAATGTGGTCCGCATCAACGCCTCGCACGGCACCCCGGCCATCCGGGAGCAGTGGATCGCCGACCTCCGGAAGGTGCTTTCTGAGCGCGCTGGGGCGGCGGCCATCTTGCTGGACCTCCAGGGCCCTCGCATTCGGGTGGGCGACCTCCCGGTGCCGATCACCCTCACCCCCCGCCAGCGGGTGGTCTTTGCCCCCGAAGGGGTGGCCCAGCCGGGGGAGATCCCGACCACCTACGACGACCTCGCGCAGGACGTGGTCGTCGGTAGCCGGATCCTCCTCGATGATGGACTCCTGGCCGTCGAGGTGGTCGCCATCAACGGGCCCCGGGTCGAGGCGGTGGTGCAATACGGCGGGCAGCTTAAGTCCCACAAGGGGATGAACCTGCCTGGCGTGCAGGTGAGCGCACCCTCCCTGACGGAGAAGGATCGCGAAGACCTGGCGATGGCCGGGCGGCTGGGGGTCGACTACGTGGCCCTTTCGTTCGTGCGCCGGGCTGAGGACATGGAGCAGCTGCGGAAGCTCCTGCCAAAGTCGATCAAGACGGTGGCGAAAATCGAGAAAGACACCGCCCTGCTGAACCTGGAGTCGATCATCGACGCTTCCGACGTCATCATGGTTGCACGGGGTGATCTCGGTGTCGAGCTCCCCTTCGAGGAGGTGCCGCTGGTCCAGAAGCGGATCATCCGCGAGGCCAATCTGCGGGGGAAGCCGGTCATCACCGCGACCCAGATGCTCGAATCGATGATCCACGCCCCCCGGCCGACCCGGGCCGAGGCCTCCGACGTCGCCAACGCGATCCTCGACGGCACCGATGCGTTGATGCTCTCGGCCGAGACGGCGGTGGGTGACTATGCGGTGGAGGCGGTGCAGGCGATGGATCGCATCGCGCGGGAGATGGAGGCCAATCGGCGCGGGCGGAGTCCCGCCTTCGACTTGGCGGTGGGCCGCCGGGGCATGACGCTGGAGGGCTTGGGCGGGAAACCGGCGGCGCCGGTGCAGCAGGAGGACGCCATCGGGGTGGCGACGGTGGCGGCGGCCGAACTGCTCAAGGCGCCGCTCGTGGTCTGCTTCACCGTGAGCGGGTTCACCGCGCGGAAGGTGGCCGCCTACCGCCCCGGGGAGCCGATCTTCGCGCTCACGACCGATGTGTCCACCTATCGTCAGCTCTGCCTGGTCTGGGGGGTGGTGACGGGGTTGGCCGATCACCTCCCCAGCTACGACGAGATGCTCGCCGTGGCCCGCCAGCAGATCCTCGATCGCGGGCTCGCCGTCCGGGGCGACAAGGTGGTCGTGACGGCCGGCGTCCCCTTCGACGTTCCGGGGACCACCAACCTCCTCAAGATCGAGGCGGTGTGAGGCGAGTAACGCGTGACGCGTACTGCGTACTGCGTGCTGCGCGCTGCGTGCTGCGGTACGGGTCGTCGCCATCGGATCGTGGGGCGGAGACCGGACTTCAGATCGCAGGTGCCGGATTGTGTATCCATCACGCAGTCCGCAGCACGCAGCACGCGCCCCGCCAATGCGCCTGACCTTCCTCGGCACTGGGACCTCGTTTGGAGTGCCCCAGATCGGGTGCGACTGCGCGGTCTGCCGTTCCACCGATCCGCGGGATCGACGGAGCCGCTCCGGGGCGGTGCTGGAGACGGGGGGCCGCACCCTCCTGATTGACACTCCCCCGGAACTGCGGCTCCAGCTCCTGGCCATGCGGCTCTCGATGGTGGACGCGGTGCTCTATACCCACGACCACGCCGATCACACCGCCGGCATCGACGATCTCCGGATCTTCTCGGTCCGGCAGAAGCGCGCGATCCCGCTCTACGGCCCGGCCGAGGCGCTGGAGCATCTGCGGTCGCGCTACCGGTACATCTTCGACGATGCGGTCCGTCCTCCGGAGGGGACCTCGAAACCGCGGCTCTCCCTCTATCCGCTCGAAGCCGGTGTCACAGCGACGGTGGCGGATGTGCCGGTGACCCCGCTGGCGTTCCCTCACGGCGACCTCCGGGTCTTCGGCTATCGTTTCGGCGCGCTGGCCTACCTGACCGACGTCAAGCAAGTGGACGCCGCTGCCGTCGAGCGCTTGCGCGGGGTCCAAACCCTCATCATCAATGCGCTCTGGTGGCGGTCGCACCCGACCCATCTGAGCATCGATGAAGCGATCGCCGTCGCGCGGGCGGTCGGCGCTGAACGGACCTATCTGACCCACCTGACGCACGAGACCGGACACGCTGAGCTGCTGGGCCGGCTCCCTGCCGGCATTGAGCCCGCCTTTGACGGCCTGACTGTGGAGCTCCCGTGACGCTGCGGTTGGAGTACGCCCGTTTCTTCTCTGACCGGCTCGACGGCCATCACGGTCTGCCGCGTGAACGCCTGCCGCAGTTGGCGGCCCGCTTCGATGCGGTGCGGGAGGAGGTCGGTCGGCGGCGCGGGACGGGGGAGTACGGCTTCCTGAAGCTGGGACAGCTGACCGATGAGGTGCGGCACATCACCCAGTTTGCCGAGACGCTGGGTCAGGCGCACGATCACGTCCTGGTCCTCGGCATCGGCGGCTCGGCCCTCGGCGCGCGCGCCCTCCTCTCGGCGCTGCGGCGTCCGGCGTGGAACGAACACTCCGATGAGGGGCGCGATTTCTTTCCCCGGCTCACCATCCTCGACAACGTCGACCCCACGACCGTCACGGATGCGCTCAGCCGGATCGATCCGCGGCGCGTGCTGGTCATCGTCATCAGCAAGTCCGGGGGCACGGCGGAGACGCTCGCGCAGTACCTCGTGGTGCGGGCCTGGCTGGATGAGGCCCTCGGAGCGGCGGCAACCCGCCATCTGGTGTTCATCACCGATCCGGCGCGCGGCGCCCTTCGGGAGCTGGCGCGGACGGAGGGGATCGCAACACTCGATGTGCCGGTGGATGTCGGCGGGCGCTTCAGCGTCCTTTCGCCGGTCGGACTCCTGCCGGCGGCGCTGGTCGGGATCGATATCGCCGAACTGCTCGCCGGCGCGCGGGACGCGGTGGAGCGGGGGGAGGCCGACCATCTGCTGCAGAACCCGGCGGCGCTCTTCGCGGCGCTCCATTACGCGGCAGACACCGAGCTCGGCGCCCGGATCCACGTGCTGATGCCCTACTCCGACCGGCTGCGGGACATGGCGGAGTGGTTCCGCCAGCTCTGGGCCGAGAGTCTGGGGAAGCGGCTCGACCGCGAAGGCCGCGAGCTGTTTGCCGGACCGACCCCGGTCGCGGCGGTCGGCGCCACCGATCAGCACAGTCAGGTCCAGCTCCTGGTCGAGGGGCCGTTCGACAAGGCTGTCACCTTCCTCGCGGTTGAGGATCACGGGGTCGACCTGCCGATCCCCGACCGCGCGGGCCTTCCGGCAGAACTCGCCTACCTTCCCGGGCACACGCTGGGTCAGCTGTTGCGGGCGGAGCAGGAGGCCACCGCGGCCGCGCTGGCGCGGGGCGGACGGATGAATGCCACGCTCCGGTTGCCGGACCTGTCGGCCCGCACCATCGGCGAACTGCTGATGTTCTTTCAGGTGGCGACCGGCTACGCCGGCGTCTGGTACGGAGTGGATCCTTTCGACCAGCCCGGGGTCGAGCTGGGCAAGGTCCTGACCTACGGCGCGATGGGACGGCGGGGCTTCGAGGACCGGCGCACGCCGCCGGCCCCCGACGGCGACGTGGCGTAGTAGCCAATGATCGGTCCCGCGCCTAATTTGGGGCCGTGATCGGCGGGAACTGACCGGAACGAGCGCGAGGGCGACGGATGAAGGATGTGATGCGACAGGTGGCGGGCCACTACGCCGGCGCGGTGACGGTCACCGACGGGGTGTTGGCGGTGCGAGACCCACAGCGGCTCGCTTCCGAGGCGACCGACCAGGTGGTGTGGGACGCGGTCTTCGGTGATGCCGCCACCAAGGAAGCCGCGCGATGGCTCCTCTGGGAGCTCGGCCAGGCGGTCGGCTGCCGGCCCGCTTCCATCAACGCGTTGTACCTGGCCCGTGGCCGGGGCGCCTCCGGTGGGTTCACCGTTCCGGCCATCAATATCCGGATGCTGGCCTACGACACCGCGCGGGCGGTCTTCCGCGCCGCGCGCGCCGGGAAGGCCGGCGCCATCCTGCTGGAGATCGCCCGCAGTGAGATCGCCTATACCGACCAGCGGCCGGCGGAGTACGTCGCCGTGATGATCGGGGCGGCGCTCCGCGAGGGATACGACCTCCCGCTCTTCATCCAGGGCGATCACTGCCAGGTCAACGCGAAGAAGTATCAGGTCAACGCCGAAGCCGAGGTGGGCGAAGTCAAGAAGCTGATCGCCGAGGAGATCGGTGCCGGCTTCTATAACATCGACGTGGACACTTCGACCCTGGTGGAGCTCGATCACCCCACGCTCGACCGGCAGCAGCAGGTCAACTACGAGCGCGCGGCGGAGATCACCCGGTTCATCCGGGAGCAGGAGCCGGCGGGCGTCACCGTCTCCGTCGGGGCCGAGATCGGCGAGGTGGGGTTCAAGAACTCGACCGTTGAGGAGCTGCACGCCTTCATGCGGGGGTTCAACCGGACCTTGACGGCGCTCGCGGTGCGGGACGGAATCAGCAAGATCTCGGTCCAGACCGGCACCAGCCACGGCGGTGTGGTGCTTCCCGACGGGAGCATCGCCAAGGTGAAGCTCGATCTTGAGGCGCTGGCGGCGCTCTCCCGTTCGGCCCGGGAGGAGTACGGTTTGGCCGGCGCGGTCCAGCATGGCGCGAGCACGCTGCCCCCGGACGCCTTCGGGAACTTTCCGCGCGTTGAGGCGTGCGAGATCCACCTCGCCACCAATTTCCAGAGCATCGTTTTCGACCATCCGGCGCTTCCCGCCGAGTTGCGCCAGCGGATGTACCGGTGGCTGGACGAGAATGCGGCGGCGGAGAAGAAGACCGGCGACTCCAGCGAGCAGTTCTATTACAAGGCACGGAAGAAGGCGATCGGGCCCTTCAAGCGGGAAGTATGGGCATTGCCCGCCGCCACCCGCGCGGCGATTGCCGCCGACCTGGAAAAGACCTTCCGTTTTCTGTTTGAGCAGTTGAAGGTGAACGGCACCGCCGAACTGGTGCGGCAGCAGACCGTGGCCCCGGTGCAGCACCACGCCGCGCTGAAGCCGGCGATGGCGCTGGCCGAAGACGATCCCGATGCGGGGGAGTGAACGATGACGGACGACACGCGCGAGGGCGGATCGGCCCTGCCCTGGTTCCTGCTGGGGATCGGCCTCGGTGCCGGCCTCGGCCTCCTGCTCGCGCCGCAGGCCGGACGGGAGACCCGTGCGGCGCTCAAGAAGCGGGTGCGCGCCCTCCGGGATCTCGCCACCGAGCAGTTCGAGGACGCGCGGGACGTCCTGAGCGATCGGTTCGATGCCGTGGCGGAGGCGGTGACGGGGGACGACGAGGATGATGAAGAGCAGGACGCGGTGCCGGCCCGGGCCGAGGTGGAGCGGCGCCTGGCCGCAGTGCGGGCGCGTCGCCGGGGCGGCGTCGGAGCCAGGAGCAAGTCCGCGGACGAGGAACCGACCGCCTGAACAGCGTGAGCAGCCAGTCGGGGGGATGGCACGGCTCCGCGGGGGGGGTCCTGCGCCGCATCCTGTTTGCGGCCGGCGAGACCAACATCCCCTTCCTCGCGAGCGCGCTCACCTTTGACGCCCTCCTCGCGGGGATCCCCTTCATTCTGCTGGTCCTGGTCGGGCTTTCCCGTCTGATGCAGGGGCCGGGGGCCGCCGCGGCGCGGGACTTGACCGGGGCCGTGGTCCGGTTCTTCCCGCCCCACGTCGGGTTGGCGGGACAGGATCCGAGCACGGTGGTGCGGACGTTGCTGCAGCGCATCGGCGAGAACCGGAGCCGGCTCTCGCTCTACGCCGTGCCGCTCTTCATCTGGTTCAGCACCCGGCTCTTCGCCAGCGCCCGCACGGCGCTCAACCGGATCTATCGGGTCGCGATCCCTCCCGCCAAGCCCCGCCACTTCGTCGCGCGCTTTCTGCTGGACAAGTTGTGGGACGTGTTGATGGTCGGCCTCGCGCAGATCCTCTTCCTGGCCTACATCCTCCTCTCGGCCGGCCTCACGGTGGCTCAGGCCTGGGGCGAGTCGCAGGCGCCGACCGGAACCGCGCCAATGGTGGCGTACCTCGGGCGCTTCCTCTCCGGGCTCCTGACCTTCGGCGCGGCTTTCACCCTCTTCCTGGTGGTGTACCGATTCGGCGCCGCCCGCCTGGTGCGCTGGCGCACCGCCCTCGGCGCGGCGAGCTTCGCTGCGGTCGCCTTCGAACTGGCCCGCCGGATCTTCGGGATCTATCTCGTCTCCCTCACCTCGGCCACCTCCCCCTCGACGTTCGTCAACCTGACCGCCGTTTTCCTCTTCGTCATCTGGACCTACTACGCCGCGCTGGTCTTCCTCCTCGGTGGCGTGGTCGCGGAAACCTGGGCGGAACGGATGATGTTGACCGGGGAGTTTCCGACGCAGAGCCCGGCCGTTGAGGCGTAGCGCTCCCGCTGTGCCCGGCTATATTCCGGGCGCCCCAGGTCCGAAGGGCTCCGGCGCGCGAACCGCGTCAGGACCTTGCCGGTAGCAGCGCTAAGCGATGTCCGGTGTCGCTTCGGGGTGCCTGGGGCACTTCTCTTTTCCCGCCAGTCCGCCCGTCCCGATCGCCAGGTGAACGGTCAACAGTGAACGGTGAACGGGCGCCCCCGCACCGTCCGACGTCGTACTCCCGTTCATCTTTTACCGTTCACCGTTCACCTCGTTAGCTTTCGACATGGCCCTCGCGCTCGCCCGCAAATACCGCCCCCACACCTTCGGTGACCTGCTGGTCCAGGATCACGTGGCTGATGTCCTCCGCGGCGCCGTGGCGTCGGAGCGGGTGGGGCACGGCTATCTGTTGACGGGGCCGCGCGGGGTGGGGAAGACCACCGCCGCGCGCATCCTCGCGATGGCCCTCAATTGCGAGCGCAAGGCGCAGGCGCCGGTTCCGGGCGAACCGTGCGGCGAGTGCGCCACCTGCCAGCGGATCTGGAACGGGTCGGCCAGTCTCGACGTGGTGGAAATCGACGCCGCGAGCAACCGTGGCGTCGATGATGCCCGCGACCTGCGCGAACGGGCGATGTACGCCCCCTCCGAGGCGGGGCACTACAAGGTCTACATCGTCGACGAAGCTCACATGCTCACCCGCGAGGCGTGGAACGCCCTCCTGAAGATCCTCGAGGAGCCGCCGCCGCGGGTGGTCTTCGTTTTCGCCACCACCGAGCCGCAGAAGATCGCCAACACCGCGGCACCGGTCCTCTCCAGGCTGCAGCGCTTCGATTTCCGCCGCATCGGCCCCGCCGCGATCCGCGAGCGGCTGCAGCACGTCGCTCGCGCCGAGGGGCTGTCGGTCGAGGATGACGCACTCCGCATCATCGCGCGGTACGCCGATGGCGGGATGCGCGACGCGCTCTCGGTCCTCGATCAGGCCCTGAGTTTCGGCGAGGGGCCGGTCACCGCCGCGCGGGTGCGCGACATCCTCGGCCTGGTGGCGGACGATCTCCACGCCGAGGTCCTCGCCCTCGCCGCCGAGCACGCGCCGGAGCGGGTCTTCCCCCTTGTCGCCCGGCTGGTCGAAGCCGGTGCTGATCTCGGGGAGTTCCTCGCCGGTGCCGCCGAGGCGTTGCGTGCCCTCCTGATGCTCCAGCTCGGCGCCGAGCCGGAGGGGATGACCGACAGTCTCCGCCAGGCGCTCAACAGTTACCGGGACCGTCTGGCGCCGGGCGATCTGCTCCGGATGCTCAAGATCGTGGCTGATCAGGAGGGGAACGTTCGCCGCAGCGGTAATCCCCGCCTCCTGGTCGAGACGACGCTCCTTCGTTGGGCTATGCTCGATCGGATCGTCGATCTGGAACGGGTGCTGGCGCAGGGGCCGGCGGCCGGCGGGACGGGGTCGCCCGCACCTGCGATCTCCCGCGGGGCCCCTCTCGCACCGAGCCTCCGCCCAGCTCCGTCCGCATCGCATCACTCCACGGCAACTGCGCCATCACCCGCGCCGGAATCACCACTCGCCATGCCGGTCTCTCGGGTGCCCTTTACCGTCGAAGGGATCCGGGCGATCTGGAGCGAGGTGCTTGAGGCGGCGGCGGCGGAGAAAAAGATGCTCGGCATCGCCCTCGCAGCAACGCGTCCGGTAGCGGCGGAGCCTCCGTTGGTGGCGCTGGAGCTGACCGAGACCAACCCGATGCACGCCGAGACACTGGAACGGATGCGAGGGGCCATCGAACAGCTTCTGGAAGCCCGTGTCGGCGCCAAAGTCACGGTCCAGGTGCGGCCACCGGCCAGCGCTACCGCGGCCCCGGCGCGCCCCAAGCGGATGACGGAGGCGGGGAATCGCGCGGAGCGGCTCCAGAAGCTCCGGACCCAGGATCCGGCACTCGATGCGGCCGCAACTGAGTTAGATTTGGAGATATTGGAGTGAGCGCCGTTCCTTGCATCCGGCAGGACGGCGGCCTACCTTCCGTGGACTTTTGGCGGGACGCATCAGCGGCATGGCAGACCTTCAGCAACTGATCCAACTCGGCCAGCAGGCCCAGGGCCGGTGGCAACAGATAGAGCGGGACCTCGCGTCGCGCACCGTGGAGGCCACGGCGGGCGGAGGGATGGTGCGGGTGAAAGTGGACGGCCGGGGGCAGCTCCGGGGGATCTGGATCGACTCCGCCGTCTTCGCCGACCGGGACGCCGATTTTCTCTCGGAGCTGGTCCTCGCCGCAGTCGCGGATGCCGAGCGCCGAGCGGCGGAGCTGGCCCAGGCGGACCTGCGCACCTTGCCCGCCGCCACGCCGCTCGGACCCTGACCGGGTGCCGGCGCTCGACGAACTGGTCACGGAGCTGGCCCGCCTGCCGGGGATCGGGCGGAAGACGGCCCAGCGGCTCGCCTTTCATCTGCTGCAACAGCCGAAGGGACAGATCGAGCGGCTCGGTGCGACGCTGGCCGCGGTGGCGGAGCGTATCCGCCCGTGCAGCGCCTGTGGCCACCTGACCGAGGACGATCCCTGTGAGTATTGCCGGGATCCGCGGCGAGATGCCACGATGCTCTGTGTGGTGGAGGATCCCGCCGGAGTGCTGGCGGTGGAGCGGGCGGCGGGATTTCGCGGGCGCTACCACGTGCTCGGCGGGCGGCTCTCCCCGTTGGATGGTGTGGGTCCCGAGGCCTTGAGCATCGACGCCTTGCTCGTTCGGGTCGCCGCTGGGGTGCAAGAGGTCATCCTCGCGACCAATCCCTCGATGGAGGGAGAAGCCACCGCGACGTACCTGCAGCAGGTGCTCTCGGGGCGGGGCGTGAAGGTGACGCGGCTGGCGCGGGGACTCCCGATGGGCGGCGACTTGGACTACGTCGACGGCGTTACGCTGGCCCACGCGCTGTCGGCGCGGCAGGAAGTCCGATGAGGCGGGCCCGGACGATGCTCTTCGTCGGCGGGGCCGTGGTCGGGGCGACCGTCGGGTGGATGCTGGCGCGGCAGCACATCGCGCGGCACCGGGCCGACCTGTTCAGTGCCCGCCCTCTGCGCCGGCTGTCGGCCCTGGCCGGACTGGCGGCGGAACCGCGGGTGGAAACGGTGCGATTGCTGCGGGACTACCTGGTGTGGGAGCCCCGGCCGTTGTTGCAGCGCCGGGCCCGGGCCATCCTGCGCCGGATGGAAGCGACCCTCGGCTGATTCCCAAGAGGAACCGACCAGATGTCAGGTGCTTCGAGCTGGTCCTTCCGCGAGGAGGACTTCAAGCGAATCCAGGTGATCTTGGCCGACTTCCTCCGGGAGTCGACGGCCAAGAGCGCGCTGATCGTCGACCGCACCGGTCAACTGGTGGCGACGGTGGGGGAGAACCCCACGTTCGACGGGGTGGCGTTCGCGTCACTCACCGCCGCCGATTTCAGCGCCAATGACCAGCTCGCCAAGATGATCGGCGAGAAGGAGTTCGGCTCCCTCTTCCATCAGGGGGAGAAGGAGTCGATGTACCTTGCCGACGTGGCTCACCGGGTCATCCTGGTGGTCCTCTTCGACAATCGCACCACGCTCGGAATGGTCAAGCTCCGCGTCAAGGTGACCGTGGGTGATCTCACCCAGGTCTTCACCGACATGTTCGACCGGAAGGGCGCCGGTACGGCGACCATGGAGACCGGTTTTGTCGGCGAGGCGGAAGACGAAATCGACAAGCTCTTCGGCTGAGCTTCAGGAGAACACCGACGCATGTCGATGATCAACTACGCCTCGCGCGAGATCAACTGCAAGCTCGTGTATTACGGGCCCGGTCTCGGCGGGAAGACCACCAACCTCGAGCACGTGTACGGCAAGGTCTCGCCGAACGCGCGGGGGAAGATGATCTCCCTCGCCACCGAGACCGAGCGCACCCTCTTCTTCGACTTCCTCCCGGTCGACCTCGGCACCATCCGCGGCTTCAAGACCCGGTTCCACCTCTACACCGTTCCGGGCCAGGTGTACTACAACGCCTCCCGGAAGCTGATCCTCAAGGGCGTGGACGGCGTGGTCTTCGTGGCCGACAGTCAGATTGAACGGATGGAGGCCAACATCGAGTCGATGCAGAACCTCTACGACAACATGTCGCAGCAGGGCTACGATCTGTCCAAGGTCCCCTTCGCCATCCAGTACAACAAGCGGGATTTGCCGAACGCCGCGCCGCTCACCGAGCTGCAGGCGGCGTTGAATCCCGGCTGGCCGGTGGACGATCCCGCGCGCCAGAAGCTGACCCCCGATCCGAACAACGAGGGGGAGTACGTGGTCTTCCAGCAGAACGGTGAATGGATCGAGCGGGCCCCCTACTACGAAGCGGTGGCCGTCACCGGCGACGGGGTCTTCGACACCCTCAAGGCGGTCAGCAAGCTCGTCCTCAAGACCCTCGGCTGACGCTGCCCCCGCGATGTGGACGCTGCCCAACGTCATCACGCTCGTCCGCATCGCGCTCACGCCGGTCATCGCGCTCCTCCCGTTCATCCAGGGTTACTGGCCCAAGTTCATCGCCTTCCTCATCTTCCTCATCGCCGCGCTCAGCGACGTGTGGGACGGCTGGCTCGCCCGTCGGCGCCACGAAGTCACCGATCTCGGCAAGCTGCTGGATCCGGTCGCCGATAAGCTCCTGTTGATCGCGACCCTCCTCCCGATCTATTTCATCTCCCGCACCCGGAACGATCTCTACGACATCCCCATCTGGGGCAGCATTCCCCTCTGGGTCTGCCTCCTGCTGGTCGGCCGGGAAATCGCGATGACCATTTTCCGGCAATGGGCCAAGCACCGCGGCATTGTCATCCCGGCCCACGGCGTGGGAAAGTTCAAGGCGGTCTTCCAGAACATCTTCATCGGTGCGACGATGGTGTGGTTCGCCTATCGCGACGCCCGGAAGCCGCTGGGCTGGGCCAATACGCCGTTCTGGAGTTTCTGGAACTCGTTCCACGGCTGGTTCGTCGCCATCACCCTCGGCATCGCTCTCGTCCTCACCATCTCTTCGTTCGTCACCTACCTCGTGCGGCATCGGGACCTGTTCGTGACGGGGGAACATCGTGCTGGGCGCTAGGTGCTAGGTACCAGGTCCTAGGTGTGACCGGGACCATCTCAAGGATCCACGCCTCGGATGCACATTGGCACACCTCGCACCCAATGCCCCCCACCCTCCCATGAACCTCGAAATTGTCACCATCGGGACCGAACTTCTGCTCGGGTTCACCCTCGACAGCAACAGTGCGTTCGCGGGGCGCGCGCTGGCCGAGTTCGGTGTCCGCGTCGTGCGGCGGACCGCAGTCGCCGATGAGCCGGGCGCCATCCGTGCCGCGGTGACCGAAGCGCTGGCGCGCACCGGCGCCGTCATCACCACCGGCGGGCTCGGCCCCACCCGGGATGACATCACCAAGAAAGTGATCGCCGATCTCTTCGGGGTACCGCTCGAATTCCAGGAGCCGCTCTGGCAAGCCCTGATCGAGCGCTACCACCGCTATGGACGGATCCCGGTGGAGAGCAACCGGAGCCAGGCGGAAATACCCCGCGGCGCCACGGTCCTTCGGAATCAGTGGGGCAGCGCACCAGGGATCTGGCTGGAGGGAGCTTCCGGGCTCGTTGTGATGCTTCCCGGCGTGCCGCGGGAGATGGAAAACCTCCTCACCCACGAGGTCGTCCCCCGATTGCTGGAACGCGGCGGCGGAAGGGTCATCCGCTCGCGTCTCCTCCGAACCGCGGCAATCGCGGAGTCGGTGCTGGCTGAACGGCTGGGCGAGATCGAGCGCGAGATCGCGCCCCTTTCGCTCGCCTATCTGCCAGGGGTCACGGGGGTGGACCTCCGGCTCACCGCCTGGGAGATGCCTTCGGCCGAGGCGGATGATCGGCTCGGGGCGGCGGCCGATCTCATCCGGGCGCGGGCCGGCGGCCACCTCTTCGGCGAAGGGGAGACCGACCTCGCCGCCGTCCTGCTCGACGCACTCCGCGCGGCGAATGTGAAGCTGGCGGTTGCGGAATCCTGCACCGGAGGGCTCCTGGGCGGACGGATCACCGCCATCCCGGGGAGCTCCGACGTATTCCTGGGCGGTGTCATCGCCTATGACAACGCCGTCAAGACCGGGATGCTGGGAGTGGCGCCGGAACTCATTGAGCGCCACGGCGCCGTGAGTGAGGAGGTGGCGCGGGCGATGGCGCGCGGGGTGCGGGAGCGGTTCGGGACAGAGGCGGCGATCAGCGTCACCGGGATCGCGGGGCCGAGCGGCGGCAGCGAGGAGAAGCCCATCGGGACTGTCTGGTTTGCCGTTTCGGAGCGGAATCACGAGGAAGCGGTCCGCCAGATGATCTTCGGCGACCGGGAGGAGATCCGGGCTCGGGCGGCGCAGTGGGGGCTTTATCTGCTGTGGCGGCGGGTGGTGTAGATGGGAGGTGAGAGATGGGAGATGGGAGACGAGAGAAAGGAGAAGAGGAGAAGAAGAGAAGAGGAGGGAACGCAGATTGATCTGATGGATGAGCAGAGGCGGACGGGGCGGAGGAGCGCGTGACATCGGAGTCATCCCGAGCGGAGCGAGGGACCTGCTCCGCCGATCCGGTGGCTGGTGACCATTTCCCGATCTTGACGGGGTAGGTCCCTCGCTCTGCTCGGGAAGGTTCCTCTTGCGCGCCCAACTCCATGTACGATTTTTCGACCTCGCACCTCGCACCTCGCACCTCGCACCTCGCACCCCACCACCCGCCAATCTGACCTACCCACCTCGGCACGCCCTGTGCTATACTTCTGGCCATGTCCCGGACCGGAACGAGCGTACTAAGTGATTGATAATTCAGAACTTACAGCACAATTTGACGGTGAAGGCGACGCTGAACTTGGGGCGGGCGCCCTGCCGGATCGTGCCGAGTCGGCGGGAGTCGGTGGTGTGCCGATGGAGCCGGTGGAGGGGGCCGTGCAGCGGCTGGAAGCCGAGCTGGCCGAGGGGCGAGACCGGCATCTGCGGCTGGCGGCCGAGTTCGACAACTTCCGGAAGCGGACGGCGCGGGAGCGGGGCGAGCTGACCGAGCGGGCGCAGGGTGATCTGCTGGCCCGGTTGCTCGATCCGATCGACGACCTCGACCGGCTCGCCACTGGAGGGGCCCGGAGCCAGTCGGTCGAGCAGTTGCACGAAGCGGTGCTGCTCACCGAGAAGAAGTTCTGGAAGGAGCTCGAAGCAGCGGGACTGGAGACCATCGATCCGGTCGGCGCCCCATTCGATCCTTCGTTCCACGAGGCGATCTCCTCGATTCCGGCCCCCGATGCCGGCCAGGCGCACCGCGTGGCGCAGACCTTTCAGATCGGCTACCGGCTGAAGGGGCTCCTGCTCCGTCCGGCGCGGGTGCAGGTCTACGGCGATCCGGTGCAGGGCTGACGTGGCCAGCAAGGACTTCTACCAGATCCTCGGCGTCCCCGATACCGCCGCCCCCGCCGACATCAAGAAGGCGTACCGGCGGCTGGCCAAGCAGTATCACCCCGACGCCAATCCCAACAATCCGTCGGCGGCCGAGCGTTTCAAGGAGATCTCCGAGGCGCACAGCGTCCTCGCCAACGCCGACAAGCGCAAGCACTACGACCAGATGCGGAAGTACGGCGCCTTCACCGGCCGCAACACCGGCGCGGCGGGCGCTCGGCGCGGCGGCGCGACCGCTGATCCCACCGATCCCGGTTTCGAGTTCTCCGATTTCGGCGGGCTCGGCGATATCTTCTCGTCGATCTTCGGCGGGCGGGGCCGCCGCGAGGAGAGCGTCGAGGCGATCGAGACGCTGGTCGAGATCCCGTTTCGGATCGCGGCGCTGGGCGGAAAGGTCCCCGTCACCCTGACGGTGAACGAGACCTGCGCCACCTGTCATGGCAGCGGCGGCGCTCCGGGCGCCAAGCTCTCGATCTGTCCCGAATGCGGCGGGCGTGGAACGATCACTTTTGGCCAGGGGGGATTCGCAGTGAGCCGCCCCTGTCCCCAGTGCCGCGGCAAGGGGAAGATCCCGTCCGAGCCGTGTCCCACCTGCCGCGGTGATGGAGAGGTGCGCACCGAGCGGCGGGTGATGTTGACGGTGCCGCCGGGAACGGAATCGGGGACCAAGGTGCGGCTCACGGGGCAGGGGCAGCCGGGGCGGCCCGGAGGAGCGGCGGGGGATCTCGTCGTCACCTTCCAGGTTCAGCCCGACCGATTCTTCACCCGCGACGGGCTCGATTTGCGCTGTGAAGTGCCGATCAACCTTCCCCAGGCGGTCTTCGGCACCCAGCTCCGGGTGCGGACCCTCGACGGCAAGAAGGTGCTGCTCAAGGTTCCGCCGGGGACCCAGCCCGGCCGGACCTTCCGGGTGAAGGGGCTCGGCCTGGAGCGTAACGGACGCCGCGGCGATCAGTTGATCACCGTGAATGTCGCGCTGCCCACCGAGCTGACGCCGGAAGCGGCCGAGCTGATGAAGCAGCTGGCCGAAAAGGAAGGGATGAAGTACTAGAAGGCGCCGGTCGTCCGCACGCCCGTTTCCCGGGCGTGTTCCATCAGGAGTGTCTGGGTGGCGCGTTCCACCTCTCCCGGGGCGGGATGATGCTGCGTCCAGTCACCATCCGGTCCCAGCTCCCACGCCTGCCGGTTGTCCTCCAGCATCAGCCTGAGTACCTGACGGATCGTCGCCCGATGGACCGGATCAATGATCGGTGTCACCGCTTCGATCCGGCGGTCGAGGTTGCGCGGCATCCAGTCGGCCGATCCGATGAAGACCTCATCCTGGCCGTCATTGTGAAAGACGAACGCCCGGGAGTGCTCCAGGAACCGGCCCACGATGCTCACGACGCGGATGCGCTCGCTCACCCCCGGTACCCCCGGACGGAGGCAGCAGACCCCGCGGACGATGAGGTCGACCGTCGCTCCCGCCTGGGAGGCGTCGTAGAGCGCCGCGATGATCTCGGGGTCCACCAGGGCGTTCATCTTGGCCAGGATCCTGGCCTCACGCCCGGCCCGGGCATGCTCGGCTTCGCGGTGGATGAGTGAGAGGAAACGCTGGCGCATCCCCTTAGGTGCCACGATGAGCTTCCGGTAGGCCGCCGGCTGGGCAAAACCGGTGAGGACGTTGAAGAGATCGGTGAGATCGGCGGCCAGTTCGGGATCGGCGGTGAAGAGCCCGAAATCGGTGTAGAGCCGCGCCGTCTTCGGGTTGTAGTTCCCGGTCCCGATGTGGACGTAGCGCCGCATCTGGTCCCCCTCGCGGCGCACCACCAGCATCACCTTGGTGTGGGTCTTCAATCCCGCCACGCCGTAGCTCACGTGCACCCCCGCGTCTTCCAGCCGGCGGGCCCAGCTGATGTTGTTCTCCTCATCGAATCGGGCCTGCAGCTCGATCAGCACCGCTACCTGCTTCCCCCGCTCGGCCGCTTGCTGCAGCGCCCGCGCGATCGCCGCATCGGCCCCGGTGCGGTAGAGCGTGAGCTTGATCCCCAGCACGTCGGGATCCTCGGTCGACTCCCGGATGAACCGTTCCACCGAGGTGGCAAAGCTGTCGTAGGGGTGATGAACCAGGAGGTCTCCCTCGCGGATTGCCTCGAAGACGTTCCGCGCCGCCGCGAGCCGGGGCGGGGTGACGGCGTGGAGCGGCGGATCGCGGAGCTCGGGGACGTCGACGGTGGAGAGGGCGAGGAGGTCGCCGGCGGCCATGACCCCGCGCACCTCGAGCACGTCGTCGGGGCCGAGCCACCCCGTCGCCTCCTCGGCGAACTCATCAAGCAGCATCTGGCGAATCGTGCCCGGAGTGCGGGGGCTCACCTCGATTCGGGTCACTTCGCCGAAGCGCCGGTTGCGAAGTTCTTCCTGGATCAGGCTGAGCAGATCCTCCGCTTCCTCCGGGTCGATCTGGACGTCGGTGTTCCGGGTGATGCGGAAAGTGGACCAGCCGATGATCTCAACACCGGGAAAGAGGGCTTCGAGGTTGGCGCCGATCACGCTTTCGAGGGCGACGAAACGATGGCCGGCCCCGAGCGGAACCCAGCGGGGTAGGATGCGGGGCACCTTGACCCGGGCAAAGCGTTCGTCGCCGGCATCGTTCCGCAGGAGGACGGCGAGGGAGAGCGAAAGGTTGGAGATGTGCGGAAAGGGGTGCGCCGGATCGACCGCGAGCGGAGTCAGGACCGGGAAGACATTGGTCTCGAACCAGCGGTTGATCGCCTCGCGCTCCGGCGCGGAGACCGCCGCGATGTCGAGGAGCTCGATCCCGTGGGCGGCGAGGGCGGGGAGGAGCTCCCGCTCGAAGCAGTCGTCCGCCTGCGCCTGCAGCTCGCGCACCAGCCGTCCGATGGCGCGGAGTTGATCCTCCGGGGTCATCCCGTCGGCGGTGCGCTCCATCACCCCGGCGGCCACCTGCTGCTTCAATCCCGAGACCCGGACCTGGAAGAACTCATCGAGGTTGCTGGCAAAGATGCCCAGGAACTTGAGTCGTTCGAGCAGCGGGGTCCGCGGATCGAGTGCCTCGTGCAGGACTCGGCGATTGAACTCCAGCCACGACAGCTCCCGGTTGATGTACAGGGA
>JBIOIC010000014.1:0-17966 GCA_044449625.1 Gemmatimonadales bacterium
CCGGCGCCGTAGCCAAGTGGTAAGGCAGAGGTCTGCAAAACCTCCATCACCGGTTCGACTCCGGTCGGCGCCTCTTGCTGGACAACGACGCAGGCCACCTCGTGAGGGGTGGCCTTTGCCTTGGGTCCATCGCCCGCCTCGGCCAAGCTCGGGAGTCTGTACGGTGTGACCGTGTCGTCAGTCGTCCAGCGCCGGCAGCGTGCTGAGCACCTCGCGGGCCCGGGGCGGGTCGCGGACCGGCTCGTCCTTGCGGACAGTGCCGTCCCGAAACACGATGAGCCGCTTGGCGAACTGGGCGATGTCGGGCTCGTGCGTCACCAATGCGATCGTGAGGCCCCGGTCGTTCAATGCCTGCAGCACCTCCATGATCTCGACGGAGGTCCTGCTGTCGAGATTTCCGGTCGGCTCGTCGGCCAGGAGGAGGGAGGGGTTGTTGACCAGGGCTCGGGCGATCGCCACCCGCTGCTGCTGGCCGCCGGACATCTGTGAAGGAAAGTGGCGGGCCCGGTCCGCCAGCCCGACCAGGGCGAGCGCTTCGATGGCGCGGCGCTGTCCCTCCGCGCTGTCGATCGCGGAGTACAGCGTCGGCAGAGCGACGTTCTCGAGTGCGGTGGTACGAGATAGCAGGTTGAAGCCCTGGAAGACGAACCCGATGTTGCGATTCCGGATCGCCGCGAGTCGCTGCTTGGAAAACGTCGCGACGTCGGTCCCATCGAGCAGGTAACGTCCCGCCGTGGGGCGATCCAGGCACCCCAGAATGTTCATGAACGTGGACTTGCCGCTCCCGCTCGCTCCCATGATCGCCGCAAATCCCCCTGCTTCGATTGCCAGCGTCACCCCGCGGAGAGCGTGGACCCGGCTTTCGCCGACATCATAGTATTTGTGAAGGCCCTCGACGGCGATGACCGGCCGCTCGACTGTCGCTGGCGCCGACTCGACCACCGCGGGGGCGGAGCGCATTGCGTCCGGCATCTACCGGCGAACGCCTTGGGTGGGGCCGGAGGCGGACGATCCGCCGAGTGCGCCGGTGATGACGTCGTCCCCCTCGCTCAGGTGGCCGGAGGTGACCGCCACCACCTGGGTGAAGGCGTGGTCGGTAATACCCAGGGCAATGGTCACTGGTTCGATCCCTCCGTCGGTGCGGAGCTTCCATACCGCCGTCGTGTTGTCGAATGCCGAAGCGCCGTCCGCCGCCGAGGAGCTCCCCGCCTTCATCGCGATCCCGCGCCCGGCTTCAGAGGGCACGGCCCCGCCGATTCCGTACTGCCGGTACAACGCCCGGATGGCGTCAGGCGAGAGCGCCGGGCGGTACCGAAGGGCGGCATTGGGCACCTTGGAGACTCCGGTCGCCGTCGCAACGGGGATGGTGACGTAGGCCGTCATTCCGGGAAAGAGCTTGAGGTCGGGATTTGCCAGCGCGATGATGACGTCGTAGGTGACCACGTTCTGGATCGTGGTCGGGTTCATCCGGATCTGGCTGACGGTGCCGTGGAAGAGGTCCTTTGGAAATGCGTCGACCTTGAACGTCGCTGGCCGGCCCGCCTTCATCTGCCCCACGTCGGACTCATCCACCTTGGTATAGACCAGCATCTTGGTGAGGTCCTGGGCGATCGTGAATATCGTCGGCGCCTGAAGAGAGGCCGCGACCGTCTGACCCACGTCGACGTTTCGCGCCACCACGGTCCCGTTGATGGGAGACCGGATGACGGTGTGATAGAGGTTCGTGCGCGCCACCGCGACTGCGGCCGATTTCTGGCTCACCTGCGCGCGTGCCTGCAGAACGACCGCGGCGGCGCCATCCACCGACGCCCGGGCGCCATCGAAGGTCGCCCGCGCCAATTCAAACTGCTGATCGGTGATCGCCCGGTCTTTCGCGAGCGACACATTCCGATCGAAGTCGGCCTTCGCCTGGACCAGGCTCGCCGTCGTCCGCTCGAGGTCGGCCTTCGCGGCGGTGAGCCCCGCTTCGGCGCTCTCGGAATCGGCCACCGCCTGCTGGAGGGCGCCCTGGAGGAGGGACGGATCGATCCGGGCGATGACCTCTCCTTGATGGACGCGGGAGTTGAAGTCGGCGGAGAGGCTGGCGATCGTCCCCGAGACCTGCGATCCCACCTGCACGGTGATCACGGGATTCACCGTTCCGGTCGCTTCGATGACATCGCGAATATCGCCGCGCTCCACCTTGGCCGTGAAGTATTGCAAATGGGAACCGCCGCCCCGGCGCAGCGCGACCGACCCCGCGATCAACAGCACGAGTGTGGATGCCAGGACCCACCGGTACCGCCGGAACGTGGCACGGTCGAGCCAGCGGAAACCGGTCGATGTGTCATTCATAGCGAAGCGCCTCGATCGGATCGAGCAGCGAGGCCTTGCGGGCCGGGTAGTAGCCGAAAAACACACCCACCGCGACCGAGAAGAGCGCCGCGACGACAATGGATTCGGTGGACATCTGCATCGGCCAGTTCAAAGTGCGGCCCACCACGAATGATCCGACCACGCCGAGCACGACGCCCGCCGCGCCCCCCACCAGGCTGAGGAGGACCGACTCACCGAGAAACTGAAGCTGGATCGCCCCTTCGGTCGCTCCCACCGCGACCCGAACGCCGATCTCGCGGGTACGCTCCGTGACCGACACCAGCATCACGTTCATGATCCCGATACCCCCGACCACGAGCGAGATGGAGGCGATGGCGATGAGGAGGATCGTCAGCGTCCGGCTTGCCTCGAGTTGCGCTTGAATGACGTCCTCCGGATTCCGGACGTTGAAGTCATCGCCCTCATCGGGGCGGAGGTGGTGCCGGTCCCGCAGCACGGCGGCAGCCTGCTGACCCGCCAGCTTGACCGCGTCCTGGGAGATTGCGGAACAGAGGATGTCATCCAGCCAGGTGGTGCCGGCGAGCTTCTTCTGGGCGGTGCTGTAGGGCAGCAGGACGATGTCGTCCTGATCCTGTCCCGAGCCCGAAAGCCCCTTCGGCTGCAGCGTCGCGATCACCGTGCAGGGAATCGAGTTGACGCGGATCACTTTCCCGATCGGGTCATCCGCGCCGAAGAGCTGCTGCCGCACCGTGCGGCCCACGACGCACACATCGGCGGCGCGATCCACGTCCTCTGCGGTGAACACCGCCCCCGTTTCGGGATACCACCGCTTGATATCGAAGAACTCGGGCGACACGCCCCGATATCGCGTGAACCAGTTCTGGTTGCCGTAGATGATCTGGATCGATCCGTCGACGTTCGGCGAGGCCGCCTTGAGGAGGGGCACCTGGCTTCGGAGGGCCACGACGTCGGCCATCGTGAGGGTGTTGGTGCCGTGGTTTCCTGTTCGAACCCCGTTGACCGCGCGCCCGCCGGCCTCGATCCAGACGAAGCTGTCGCCCAGGTTCTCCAACTGCTGCTCGACCCGGGCCTGGCCCGCCTTCCCGATGGCGACCACACAGATCACCGCGGCGATCCCGATCATGATGCCGAGGACCGTGAGGGAACTCCGCAGTTTATTGCGGAGCAATGCCCAGAGTGCTGATCGCAGAAGTGCCGCGTAGTTCATGGTGTAGAATCCGGGCGGTGTGCCCGAGAGTGGCGGGAAACGCCGAGTCAATGGCCGGGCGGAAATACCTGCTTCAACGGATTCAGGCGGCAATCTCACGACGGCGGATGACGCCCGGGTGACAGTCGTGGCTCCGTCATTCCGATGTCACGGTTCCCGGTTACCCTGCCCTCCATTCGGCGATATCATTCACATGCCATCGAGCTTTCCATGAACCCCCTCCTCGCTCTCGCAGCCGACGAGGCACGAGAGAACGCCTTGGAGAAGGGGAAGTACCCGAAGCGCGGGCATGCGGAGAAGAAGGACAGTACCAGCCATCGGTAAGCGTTCAGGGCAGGAGTCTTTTTCAAGGAGTCGCCATGTTTCGTTTCCGTACCGCCGCGTTCGCCGCCTGCGCCTTGTCGGCCCTCGCTGCACCCGCTCTCGCGGCCCAGAGCACGCACTATCACGTCGTCAAGCGAATCGTCCTCGGCCACACCCGGGCGGACTACATCATCGTCGATCCGGTGGGTCGGCGCCTCTACGGGTTGGGAGACCAGGTCATCGACGTCGATCGGGACACGGTGATCGGCAGCGTCGTTGGCGGGGGAGGCGGCTATGCGATCGCCGCGGACTTGAATCGCGGATTGGTCCGCAACGGCGTGGTCTTCGATCTGAAGACGCTCGCCGTGACGGGCCACGTGGACGCCCACGGCGACGGGATTCGCTACGATCCGTTTACGCACCGGGCGTTCACGTGGGAGGACAAGGACGCGTGGGTGGTCGACATGACGACCGGGAATCTCCTGATGAAGACGTCAATCGGGGACGGGCTCGAATCGGGGGTCGCCGACGGAAACGGGAAGCTCTTTCTCAATGTCGAGGACTCGGGATTTGTGGAACGGTTCGATGCCAAGGCCCTCAAGATCGAAGCCACCTACCGCATTCCCGGGTGCGGGAGAGCGCAGGGGCTGGCCATGGATAACGCCACCCGCCGGCTCTTCATGGCGTGCGATACCGAGATGGTGGTCGTGAACGCCGATGACGGGAACGTCGTGGCGCGAATTCGGGTGCCCAGTCGAGCCGACCAGAACGCCTTTGACCCGGGCACGAAACTCGCGTTCAACGCAAATCGGGCCGACAGCACCCTGACTATCGTCCACGAAGACACCCCAAATTCCTTCTCGGTGGTCGGGAAGGTCCCCACGGGCGGTGCTGCGCGAACGTGCGCGGTCGACGAGAAGACGCACAAGGTCTACCTCTTCTACTATGACGGGACGACCCGCGAAAATTCTCAGCTCGTCCTTGCGGTGCTCGCGCCCTGAGGCGATGCGATTCAGGGCACGCCCGTGGTGCGCCCGAGCGGGTTGTTCAAGGGCGCCGGCCGGTCGACAAGACCTCCGTCACCCGTTGACGCCTCTTCGTTGGGACCAGATGACAAACGCCCAGGGGCTCAGGAACTTCACTGAGCGTCTGGGCGTCGGTCTTGCCGTCCTGCTTCCCGCGCGCCATTCTTCTTGGCCTCATCTCCCCGACCGCTCTCTGGAGTATCCGTGCCCCTGATGCCCCCCTCCGTCCGGCGGTCCTGGCCTCTCCTGCTCCTCCTCGCGGGGGGCTGCGTTACCGCCAGGCTCCTCGACGTCTGGAAGGACCCGAACTATCCATCGGCGCCGCTCAACCATATCCTGGTGGTGAGCCTGGCCCAGACCGGTGTCGCGCGACGGACCTGGGAAGACGCTCTCGTCGCCGGACTCCGCGATCACGGCGTGATCGCGACGGCCTCCTATGAGACCTGGCCCACCTCGCTGCCGGACACGACCGCGCTCGCCGCGGAAGTGCAGCGGCAAGCGTATGACGGCGTGATCCTCACTCACCCCGCGGAGACCGATACCCAGCGCACCTACGTACACGGCGCCACCACCGTGGTCCCGAAGACCGCCTACGATCCCTGGAAGCATCACTACGTGACCTACTACGCCAGGATCCACCAGCCCGGGTATGTCGAGACCAGCACCTCGCTCCAGCTCGACACTGACGTCTGGATGGCCGCGGACGAGTTCCGGATGATCTGGACCGCCACCACCAGGGCGATCAACACCACTTCCGTTACGGCGACCAACAAGGCGATCATCGGCGCCATCCTTCCGAATCTCACGAAGCAGGGGATCATTCCGCCAGCAAAGCCAAGGGCTTAGAGCCAAAAGCCAAGAGCTCAGAGTCGAGAGCGTAAAGCCGAGAGCAATGTGTTCAAAGCTCTAAGCTCTCGGCTCTAGGCTCTAGGCTCTAAGCTCTCAGCTCTAAGCTCTTAGCTCCAATTCACTCCCCGCCGTCACATCCTTTTCCCATCGCGTCATCACGCACGCCGCCAGGCAGTTGCCGAGGAGGTTCACCGAGGTGCGCGCCATGTCCATGATCGCGTCGACGCCGAGGATCACGGCGACCCCTTCGAGCGGAAGGCCGAAGGTGGCGAGTGCGCCGGCGAGGATCACCAGCGAGGCGCGCGGCACCGCCGCCACTCCTTTGCTGGTGAGCATCAACGTCAGCATCATCAGGATCTGCTGGCCCAGGGTGAGCGGTACCCCCGCCGCCTGGGCGACGAACACCGAGGCCACGGCAAGGTAGAGCGTCGAGCCGTCGAGGTTGAACGAGTAGCCGGTGGGGAGGACGAAGGCGACGATTCGCGCTGGCACCCCGAATTTCTCCAGGTTCTCCATCGCCACCGGAAGCGCCGCCTCGCTCGACGCGGTCGAGAAGGCGAGGAGCCAGGGCTCGCGGACCCAGAACCAGAATGCCTTGAGCGGTATCCGCGCCAGCAGGGCGATCGGGAGCAGCACCAGCAGGAGGAACGCGATCAGCGCACTGTAGAGTGTCGCCACCAGCACCAGCAGGTTCTTGAGCACTCCGATCCCGCTGTTGCCGACGGTCACCGCGATGGCGGCGCCGATCCCGATCGGCGCGAACTTCATCACGATGGCGGTGAACTTGAACATCACCTCCGTCAGTGCGTCGCAGAAGGAGAGCATCGCCTCCTTCCGCTTCCCGGTCATCTGCGCCAGCGCGATCCCGAAGAGTACCGCGAAGAAGACGATCTGGAGGATCTCATTCTTGGCGGCCGCCTCGAAGAAGCTGGCCGGGACGGTGTGTTCCAGCACCCCGCTCAGCGTGAGCGTGGTCTGGGCCAGTTGCCGGCCGGTGTCGGCGGAGGCGGAGTGCAGATCCACGCCGACGCCGGGGCGGATGAGGTTGACCGCCGCCAGCCCGATGGCGAGCGCGAGGGTGGTCACCGCTTCGAAATAGAGCAGGGATTTGAGCGCGAGGCGTCCCACCCGCTTGAGATCGTCGCCATGTCCGGCGATCCCGACGACGAGGGCCGAGAAGACGAGCGGCACCACGATCGACTTGATCATCCGCAGGAAGATCGAAGAGAGGGGATTCAGGTAGGCGGCGAGGTCGAACCCGGCCCAGAACTCGTGGTCGGCCCACCCGACGAGGGTGCCGATCACCATCGAGATCAGGATCCACTGCGAGAGCGAGATGGATCGCAGGCGTGCGAGCATAGGGGGTGCCCTGAAGGGAAAGGCCGGCCCCGGACGGAGCCGGCCGGGACTACCGGGAGACGAGCGCGCCGGCCTTCGCTTCGATGCCGGCGAGGAGCGAGGCGTAGGAGGCGGCGAACTTTGCGACGCCGTCGGCTTCGAGGAAATTGGTGACCGCGGTGAGGTCGATCCCGCACCCCGCCAGCGCTTCGAGCTGCTCGGGCGCCTTCGCCATCGCGTCGCGGATCCGCACGCTCGGCTTGCCGTGGTCGGCGTAGGCACTGAAGGTATCGGGAGGCAGAGTGTTCACGGTATGCGGCGCCACCAGGGCCTCGACGTAATAAATGTCGGGGAGCCGGGGATCCTTGGTGCTGGTGGAGGCCCAGAGCGGGCGCTGCACCTGGGCGCCGCGCGCCACCAGCTTTTCCCAGCGCGGCCCCTTGAAGTCCTCCTCGAAGAGCGCATACGCCGCCGCGGCGTTGGCGATCGCGATGGTGCTGCGCAGCTGGGCGGGATCGCCCTTCTTCTCCAGTTCCGGGTCGATCCGCCCGTCCACCCGGCTCACGAAGAAGCTCGCCACCGAACAGATCCGGTCCACCGGCTCCCCCACGGTCGCCCGCTCCTCAATGCCGCGGAAGAAGGCCTCGATCACTTCACGGTAGCGCGCCACCGCGAAGAGCAGGGTCACGTTGACGTTGATCCCCGCCGCCAGGCAATGGCTGATCGCGTCGAGCCCCTCGGCGGTGCCCGGAATCTTGATCATCACGTTGGGCCGGTTGACCCGCTTCCAGAGCCGTTCCGCCTCGGCGATCGTCCCCGCGGTGTTGTGCGCCAGTGTCGGCGAAACCTCGAGCGAGACGGTGCCGTCGACTCCTTTCGTCTTCTCGTGCAGCGGGCGGAAAAGATCGCACGCCGCCTGGACGTCGGTCACGGCCAGCGCCTCGAATACCTCGGCCGCATTCTTCCCCTCGGCGGTGAGCTTCCGGATGTCCTCGTCGTAGAGGTCGCTCCCGCTGATCGCCTTCTCGAAGATGGTCGGATTGGACGTCATCCCCATCAGGCCTTCGTCCTCGATCAGGCGGCGCAACCGGCCCGATTGCACCAGATCGCGGGTGATGAAGTCGTACCACGGGCTCTGGCCCAGCTTGCCGAGCGAGATCAGGGGGTTGCCCATCAGGCCATCCTCCGCGCCAGGGTCCGCCGGACCGCTTCGACGACGTGATCGGCGGTAAATCCGAATTCCTGGAACAGCCTCTCGGCCGGGGCCGACGCGCCGAAATGATCAAGACCGATCGCGACGCCATCGGTGCCAGTGTAGCGGGACCAGCCGAAAGTGGTCGCCGCTTCGACCGAGACCCGGGCCCGGATCGTCGGCGGCAGCACCTGATCGCGGTACGCCTGCGACTGCGCCTCGAAGACCTCCCACGACGGGAGCGATACCACTCGCACCGGCGTACCGCGCGCGGTCAGGTCCGCCGCCGCCGCCAACGCCAGATGCACCTCGGAACCGGTGGCGAGGATGATCGCCTGCGGTGCGGTGGCCGGCTCGTGGAGCACATACCCGCCGCGCCGCGCGCCCGCGGCGGGCTGCAGGCGGGCCCGATCCAGGACGGGCAGCTTCTGTCGAGTGAGAGCGAGCACGCTGGGTCCGTCGGTCCGGCCGAGCGCCATCCGCCAGCACTCGGCGGTCTCGGTCGCATCGGCGGGACGGAAGACATGCACGTTCGGCGTCGCGCGGAGCGCGGCGAGCTGCTCGACCGGCTGATGGGTCGGGCCGTCTTCGCCGACACCGATCGAATCGTGGGTCCCGATCACGATGATCGGGAGCTTCATCAGCGCGGCGAGGCGGATGGAGGGCTTCAGATAGTCAGAGAAGATGAGGAAGGTGCTGCCGAAGGGGCGGACGCCGCCGTGGGCCGCCATCCCGTTCAACGCCGCCGTCATCCCGTGTTCCCGGATCCCCCAGTGCACGTTCCGTCCCGGCTGCTCGGCGGTGAAATCGCCGCCGTCCTTGATCACGGCACCGGTTGAATGCGCGAGATCGGCGGAGCCGCCGATCAGATTGGGCAGCGCCTTGGCCGCGACGTTCAAGATCGCCTGCGAAGCCTGCCGTGTCGCAAGCCCGCTCTCGTTTGCGAAGTCGGGGAACCCGGCATCCCAGCCGGCGGGGAGCTCTCCGCTCAGCCACTGCGTGAACTCCGTCGCCTCGGCCGGATAGGCCGTGGTGTAGCCCTCAAAACGCTTCCGCCAGACCCGCTCCTCCCGCCGGCCCCGTCGCAGGAACTTCTCCCGCTGCGCCGCCACGTCGGCCGGAACGTAGAATGGTTCCGCCGGCCATCCCATCACCTGCTTGGTCGCCGCGACCTCGGCGGCGCCGAGCGGAGCGCCATGAGCTCCCGCCGTATTCTGCTTGGTGGGGGCGGGTTCGCCGATGATCGTCCGCATGATGACGAGCGTGGGCCGGTCAGTCTCGCGCCGGGCCGCCGCCAGCGCCCGCTGGACCGCCTTGAGGTCGCTGCCGCTGGAGACGCGGACGACCTTCCAGCCGTACGCGGTGAAGCGGCGCTGAACGTCTTCGGAGAAGGAGAGGTCCGTCACCCCGTCGATGGTGATGTGATTGTCGTCGTAGATGCAGCAGATCCGGCCGAGCCGCAGATGGCCGGCAAGACTCGCCGCCTCGGAGGCGACCCCTTCCATGAGATCGCCGTCGCTCACGAAAGCCCAGACTCGATGATCCACCACGTCGAATTCCGGTCGGTTGAATCGGGCCGCGAGGAATCGCTCGGCCATCGCCATCCCGACGCAGTTGCCGAGCCCCTGGCCCAGCGGGCCGGTGGTGACCTCGACACCGGCGGTGTGGCCCCGCTCCGGATGACCGGGCGTCTTCGAGCCCCACTGGCGGAACTGCTTGAGATCGTCGAGAGAGAGGTCGTAGCCGGTGAGGTGGAGGAGGGAGTAGAGCAGCATCGAGGCGTGGCCGCAGGAGAGCACGAAGCGGTCGCGATCGACCCATCCCGGATTGGCGGGATTGTGCCGCAGGAACTTTGACCAAAGGACGTAACCCGCCGGCGCCAGGGCCATCGGTGTGCCGGGGTGACCGGACTGGGCCTGCTCCACCGCGTCCATCGCGAGCCCGCGAATCGTATTGATCGTGGCCCACGCCAGGACGTCGGCCTGATCGGGTTGTCCGGCGGGAGAGGTGGAGGATGGCAATGGCGCGGTCACGGGGCTCCGAAGCGGTCGGGGGGTACCGGGAAGCGAGGAAAAACTAACACCCCGGCCCTCCCCAGTCACCGCCGGGCAGGGGCCCTTCCAATGCACCGGGGCTCGCGCGGACGCACGGCCTTTCCCGGCCCCGGTCGGGGCCCTATCTTGGCGCAGGCATCAGCGCATCACGGCCCCGTGGGGCCAATAACGGAGAGACGAACGGTGTCGCAGTCCGACGAACCTGGTTACCTGAAGGCGATCCGCGCCGCGCAGCAGAAGAAGAAGGGCCCCGCCGCCGCTCCGGCGGGCGGGAAGCACGCCTCGCTCACTCCCGAAGAGCGTGAAGCGCTTCGCTGGGCCAGCGACGTCGCCAAGATGGAAGTGACTTCCACGCCGACGCTCTCGGGGGCGGGGTGTGTGTACCTCTTCTCCCCGCGGACCTTCACCGGCAAGGCGCCGGTGGTGCTCCACGGCGTGGCCGACCGCGCGGCGCTGGCCCAGCGCGTTGCCGCCGCGGCGAGTGCCGGCGAGACGGTGCTCGGCTGCTACGACGTCCGCGAACGGAAGCCGCTGACGCCCCGGGGCGAGGGGGGAGCGATCGTGTTCGATGCCGGCCCGGCCCGCGCGGTGCCCAAGGCGGTGAGCCCGGAACAGATGATCCGGAAGGCCGCAGCGGAAGCGGCCGAGCTCGCCAAGACTCGCAAGCCCGACGACCGGGATCGCAACCGGGGCCGGGGCCGCTGAACCGCTGGAGGAGATAATGGCCTCGCGCAGGTCCGTTCGCTGGCCGTGGGTCGTCGTATTCCTGCTGTGCATCGCGGTGGCCGGGGTGTTTTTCGCCCGGCCACTCGCGTTCCGGGTGGTCACCTGGAAGACGATGCGCCGGTTTCCCGCCGTACAATGGATCGGAGCCGATTCCCTTTCGGCCCGGTTGCTCTCCGTTTCGCTCCACCCGCCGTTGGTGCTTGATGCACGGACCGCCGAGGAATACGCGGTCAGTCACCTCCCGACGGCGCAGCGCATCGATCCCTATCGCCCCGACCTGCGGATGATCGCAACACCTCCCAAGGATACGGCGATCATCGTTTACAGCTCGGTGGGGTATCGCGGCGCCCGGGTGGCCGACTGGCTGGTGGGGCAGGGATATACGCGGGTCACCAATCTAACCGCGGGGATCTTCGCTTGGGCCAATGCGGAGCGGCCCCTGGTTCGAAGCGGAGGACCGACCGTCACCGTGCACCCGTACGGGGGGCGCTGGGGGCTCCTGCTCCTGGCGCGCCACCGGGCCGATATGCCGCCGCTGCCCAGGGAATCGGCCGCTCCCTGAGTCCAGTCCGCCCGTTCCACGCCGCATCGTGGTATCTTTCAGGCTCCCGGGGCGCATTGGGCGGCCCGGGGTGACCTACAAGGGCGCGAGAGCCGCGCCCGTCTGGATATTGTTCAGTGCCCCGCAGGCGTTCCCGTTCCCGCCGGACCTCAGCTCCGGAACACGTTCCTTCCACCGCTTTCCGTACCTCCTCGACCCGTTCGATGGACGCGCATCGGGAGTGGCTGCTCTCCACTTACGGTCCCATCTGCGCCTATTGCGGCCAGACGATCAAGCCCGAGACCGCCACGCTCGACCACGTCCGTCCCCGCAAGGGCCAGAAGGCCTACGACCGCGCCGACAACCTCGTCATCGCCTGTCGCGACTGCAACGCCGCCAAGGCCGACATGCCGCTCGTCTCCTGGCTGCTGCAGCGGAAATCCCGCGCGGTGCTCCTGCTGGAGTACGGCCATCACCTCTCGGAGGGGCTGCGGCAGGAAGCGGCCCGCCTGGTGGACCGGCCGATGCTCGACCTGAGCGGCGCCGATGTCGCTCCGCCGGTCGTCGGGCTCCGCTCCCGGCCGGGGAGGCCGGGGAAGAGGCGGTGAGTGAGGGGCGTGACGCGTACTGCGTGACGGGTGACGCGTCACTGGTGACGGGTACCGGGCAGTCAATGGAGAGCGGTGTCAGGTACTTGGATGCGCAACGGCCCCCGATGAGAACCGGAGGGCCGTTTGGTTTAATGCGCGGCACGCGTTACACAGTACGCGTTACCCGTCACCCATCACCCGCTCCCCAACGCCTCCGCCACGATCCTCTTCTGCTCCGCCGCGTGCGCCGCCGGGTACCCCTCGGCCGGACTTGAACGCTCTGGGCGTCCGGCGTACGAGAGCGTCGCCCCTTTGGGCAGCACCGCGCGAAGCCGCTCCTGCAGGAAGGTCCACGCCCCCATGTTCTTCGGCTCTTCCTGGGCCCAGACGATCTCGATTGCCTTGGGGTGACGGGCGAGTGCCGCCTTGAGCTCGGTCTCGGGGAAGGGATAGAGCTGCTCCACCCGCACCAGCGCAGGACGCTTCGCACCGAGCTTCTCCGCTTCGGCGTGAAGGTCGTAGTAGACCTTGCCAGCTGAGAGGACCACGCGCGTCGCATCGGCGGCGGCGGGATCGGCGATGACCGGCTGGAAGGTGCCGGCGGTGAGGTCGGACAGCTTCGACGCGGCGGCCGGCAGCCGGAGGAGGCTCTTCGGCGTCATCACCACCAGCGGACGCTGCCGAGGATCCCGCGCCTGGCGCCGCAGCAGGTGGAAGTACTGTGCCGGCGTGGTGCAGTTGGCCACCCGCAGGTTCCCTTCAGCCGCCAGTTGGAGGAAACGTTCCAGTCGGCCGCTCGAATGCTCCGGGCCCTGGCCTTCGTAGCCGTGCGGCAGGAGCAGGGTGAGCCGGGTGGTGAGGCCCCACTTCGAGAGGCCGGCGGCGAGGAACTGATCGACGATGATCTGGGCACCGTTGACGAAATCGCCGAACTGCGCCTCCCAGAGCACCAGTGCCTCCGGCGCGGCGGCGCTGTAGCCGTATTCGAAACCCATCGTGGCGAGCTCCGACAGCGGGCTGTTGTGCAGCTCGAGCGGCGCGAGTGCGCCGTGCAACCGCTGGATCGGCGCAAGCGTGGCGCCGTTCTCGGCATCGTGCAGCACCAGGTGGCGCTGGCTGAAGGTGCCGCGCTCGGTGTCCTGGCCGGTGAAGCGGAGGGGCACCCCTTCGAGCAGCAGCGAAGCGAGGGCGAGCCCTTCGGCGTGGGCCCACTCGATCCCGCCCTCCGGTCCCATCACGCCGCGCCGGCGCTCCAACTGCTTCTTGAGCTTCGGGTTGACCGTGAAGCCGGCCGGCCAGGCGAGCAGTTGCTCGTTGATCCCGTTCAGCATCTCGGCCGAGAGGGCGGTCTCAATCCCGGCGTCGGCGCCGTTCATCGCGGGGACCACGGGGTCGGCGGCGCGCGGCTTGGCGGGTGCGGCCTTCATTGCCTGCTGAAGCGCGACGAGCTTCTGGTACTCGGCGTCGGCCGCGGCATCCGCTTCCGCCTGGGTGAGCACACCCGTCCGCACCAACAGGGCGGCGTACACCGTCCGGACCGTCGGGTGGTCCTTGATCCGGGCGTACATCATCGGCTGGGTGTAGGCCGGTTCGTCGCCCTCGTTGTGGCCGTGGCGCCGATAGCCGATCAGGTCGATCAGCACGTCGCCACGGAACTTCTCCCGGTACGCCATCAGCAGCCGCACCGCCGCCAGGCACGCTTCGGGGTCGTCGGCGTTGACGTGGACGATCGGGATGTCGAACCCCTTGGCCAGATCGGAGGCGTAGCGGGTCGAGCGCGCATCCCTGGTGTCGGTGGTGAAGCCGATCTGGTTGTTGGTGATGATGTGCACGGTGCCACCGGTGCTGTAGCCGGGGAGCTTGCTCAGGTTCAGCGTCTCCGCGACAACGCCCTGCCCGGGGAACGCCGCATCGCCGTGGATCACCACCGGCAGCGCCGCCGTCGGATCGTGCTCGGCCGAGGCGCTCCGGCGCTGCGTCTGCCGCGCGCGCGCGCGGCCGTCGACGACCGGGCCGGTGAACTCAAGGTGGCTCGGATTGGGCGACAGGGTGACACCGACGGTCTTGCCGTTGGCGGCACGCACCGCACCGTCGGCGCCGAGGTGGTACTTCACATCGCCGGTGCCGGCATCGGGCTCGTCGTGCTGCGGCTTGTTCCCTTCGAACTCGGCGAAGATCGACTCATAGGGCCGGCCCACATTGTGCACCAGCACGTTGAGGCGGCCGCGGTGGGCCATCCCGATCACGACGTCGCGGGCGCCCTGCTGCGCGGAGAGATCGACGGCGAGGTCGAGCATCGGGACCAGGAGGTCGACGCCCTCGATCGAAAAGCGTTTCTGCCCCAGGTAGGCCTTGTGCAGGAACTTCTCGAACGTCTCGACCTGGGTGAGCCGGGCGAGGATCTGCTTCCGTTCATCGGTCGAGAGCGGCTTGCGATAGCGGCCCGATTCGATCGCCTCGCGGAGCCAGACTCGCTCCTCGTGGCTCGAGATGTGTTCCACCTCATACGCGATCGTGCCGCAGTAGATCTCGCGCAGCTGCGGCAGGACTTCGAGCAGGGTCGGCCCGGAGACCGCGACACGGAGCAGCGCGGCCGGGATCGATCGCATGATGGCGGGAGTCAGGCCGAGTGGCGCGGGATCGAGCGCCGGATCGCCGATCGGTTCGCTGCCGAGCGGGTCGAGCCGGGCGGCGAGGTGCCCGTGGGTCCGGTGCGCCTTGACCAGCGCCATCGCGGCCGCGACCTGCGACAGCGAATCAGCGGAGATGGTGGTGGCCGGAACAGCCGCGGCTGTCCCCTTCGTCACCGGTGCCGCGGCGATTGGCGCCGCACCGATCGTCACGCCGAGCCCCTGGGCCACGCCCTCGTAGAACCCCTCCGCGCCTTGGAGCAACTGTTCGACCGTCCGCAGGAATTCGCCGGACTCCGCACCCTGGATGATGCGGTGGTCGTAGGTGCTGGTCATCGCCATCACCTTGCCGACGTTCATCGCCTTGAGCTGGTCGGGCGGGGTCGCGCTGAAGGCGGCGGGATAGCCGATGCTGCCGGTCGCGATGATCGTCCCCTGGTGCGCCATCAACCGCGGCACCGAGGCGGAAGTGCCGAGACCGCCCGGGTTGGTGAGCGTCACCGTGGCGCCCGAGAAGGCGTCGGGCATCAGCTTGTTGGTCCGCGCCTTTTCGACTAGCTCCTCGTACGTCGCGTGGAAGACGCCGAAATCCATCCCTTCGGCGTGCTTCAGCACCGGCACGACAAGCCCGCGGGAACCGTCCTTGCGCTGCACGTCGACCGCGAGGCCGAGGTTGATCCCGTCGGGGGTGATGCGATAGCTGATGGGGCCCTGCTCCAGCAGGTGGTGGCCCATCACGGGATAGCGTTTGAGCCCTTGCACCAGGGACCAGGCCACCAGATGGGTGAAGGAGATCTTCCCCGGCTTGCCGGCGGCGGCGAGCGCCGCGTTGAGTTCGCGGCGCCGGGCGTCGAGGGCGGCGACGTTGAGTTCGCGGAAGGTGGTGGCGGTGGGGGTTCGCAGGCTCTCGTTCATGTTTTGCGCGAGCCGTGCCGCGGGGCCCTTGATCTCGGTGGCGCCGGCGGGAAGTGGAGCGCCGCCGGCGATGGGTGCCGTCACGGGAACGGTGCCGTTGCCCGCTGAGGGCTTCTCACCCACCACGCCGCTGTCGAACAGCTTCCGCCACTCCGGCGTGACGGCGGAGGGATCCCGGAGATATTCCTCATACACGGCCTGGGCAAAGCCTGCGTTGGCCGTCTCGAATACATTCGGATGCACAGCCTGGCACTCCACCTGTCTGTTGAACCGCAGCGACCGATCCGGTCCGGCGCCTGCCGGAACGGGGGTGAAAACTAACCCTCCCGCTGGACGCTCGCAGGGTGGCCCTGATGCGGGGAACCTTCCCGGGCCGCTCCGGTGTTTTGCGGATGCGTGCGTCCATTCCGCCCCGTACCGTCTTACAGCGCCTGAGACCGACTGCGGCGCGTGATCTCCATCACGTCGCGCCAGCGCCTTGTGTGTTTTCGTCACGGAGGTTGTGCATGAAGGCAGCCCGCATCGTCATCGCGATTCTGATCGCCGTCGCCGGATGCGGCGGTGGTGGGAGCGGCGGTGGACCGTCGCCCTCGCTCGCGTTATCGAAGCCGGCCTTGAGCGGAGACGCACAGAGTGGGGAGGTGGGTCACGGGCTGACCCTTCCTCTCAAGGTGCTGGTCAAGCTGGATACGGTGCCGGCGGCGGGAAAGACCATCACCTGGGCGGCGGGGGCGGGAAGCGGTTCGGTGGCGCCGGGCACGAGTGTCACCGGTGCCGACGGAATCGCGACCGCGGTCTGGACCCTCGGCGCGACCCCAGGTCCGGAGACAGCGACCGCATCGATCGGTGGCGCCGCCGGTTCGCCGTTGGGCTACACGGCCACCGCGCTCGCGCCGGTGCTCGCGCTGCCACTCTCGAGCGGGAACGCGCAGAGCGACACGGTGCACGCGTTCCTCGCGGAATCGCTCCGGGTCGCCGTGACGTTGGGCGGCGTGCCATTGGTGGGGCGCACGGTGACCTGGGCCACGAGCAACGCGGGTGGCTTGATCAACCCAACGAGTTCGATCACCGGGGCGGGCGGGATCGCCACGACCACCTGGCGCCTCGGCACCGTTGCCGGAAACCAGGCCGCGACCGCCACGACCTTGGGCGCCGCGGCCGCGCAGGCATACTCGGCGAGCGCGGCGGCCGGGGTGGCCGCTTCGTTGGCGGCGAACGGCGGTGACGCGCAGACCGCCGACACCGGTGCGGCGTTCGCGGCGTTGCTCTCCGTGGTGGCGAAGGACCAGTTCGGCAATGGGCGGGCCGGCGCTCCGGTCACCTGGGCCGTAACCAGCGCGAACGCCACGGTCACCCCCGCGGTGGACACGACCAACATCGCCGGACTGGCATCGGTCACACTACACGCGGGAGGAGCCGTTGGGGCGGTCACTGTCACTGCGACCTCGCCGGGGCTCAACGGATCTCCCGTCTCATTCGGCGCCACCATCTCTCACGTCCCGATGGTGTTCACGGTGACGGTCGGCAACGACTTCTTCAGTTCCGACAGCATCACCATCTCCGCCGGTGATCAGGTCAAGTGGGTGTGGGCGGCCTCCGCGGTCACCCACAATGTGACCTCCGATGGCTCTCCCGCCTTTACTAGCAGTGTGAATCTTGGGGCCAATCAGACGTATGGCCCGATCCTGTTCAGTGCGCCCGGGATTTACTATTACTACTGCAGCATCCACGGGAGCCATCGCTCGGGGATGTACGGGGTGATCGTGGTCCAGTGAGCTGACCGTCGGCCCTTGCTCCCCACTCATCGGGGCCGTAGCATCTGGCGGAGCGGTCCTCGCACCACTTCTCTCCGAGGCAGGCCCGGCGGATGCAGGTTCGTCGATGGTGGGTCTTCGCTGCGGCGCTGTCCGTCGGTGCCTGCCGGCCCTCCGGAGCGGGGCCGGCGATCGCGCTCAGCTTTCCGGCGTGGATCGCACCTGCGCCCCGCGTGACGACCGCCGTCCTGTCCGCCCGCGGCACCCGCCACATCCCACGCTTCATTGTCGACACCGCCGATCGGGCCGAGACCCCGGGGGCGATGGTCGCCTGGGCCCAGCACGTGGCCGGGATGCCGGACGTGGTGGGAGTCGTGGGCCCCTCCGGCAGCCGGCTCGCGCTCGCCACCGCTCCGATCTACAACGCCGCGGCCATTCCGCAGATCGTTCCCTCCGCCACCAATCGGCTCCTGCGCCACGCCGGTCCCTGGACCTTCATGCTCGC
>JBIOIC010000015.1:0-17806 GCA_044449625.1 Gemmatimonadales bacterium
ACGGAAGGGGACGAGGCCGAGGGCGGGAACGGGAGCTTCGAGCGCTTCAAGCAGGATGCGGAGAAGGAGTTCCTGATCCAGAAGCTTCGGGAACATGAGTGGAATGTGTCGGAGACCGCGCGCGCGCTCAGCATGCCGCGGTCCAACCTGTACAAGAAGATCGAACGCTACGGCCTCAGCCGGGACGAATGATGGCGGACCAGCCACGCGATTGGGACAGGGAACTCGCCGCGATCGACGCCGAGATCGCCAAGATGCCGCCGCCGAAGCCGGGGCAGCCGCCGGCGCCGCGGGCCGCGGGTGGCGGAGCGGTCGCCGCGCCACCGACCCACCCGCCGCACGGCGCCCGGGTCTTCCTCGGCGGCTGGATCCGGGTGCTGATCGGAGTCGCGCTGGCGGTCGCCGTCTGGACCTGGCCGTACGCGCACCTGTGCGGCTGGAAGCTCTATGGCTACCTCGGCGCGGTGGTGATGGTCCTGGTGGCAGGCGTCTGGAATGTCGTCGCCACCTGGCGCCGGCGGATGGGCCTGGCCCACGCGGCGGGGATCGTGGTCCTGCTGACCGGGCTCATCCTCGCCGCGGGTGCGATCCTGCCGCGCGTCGGGTACGCCAAGCAGGCGCTGACGTGGATGTGTCCGTGAGAGAGCTGGTAGCTAGTAGCTGGTAGCTACCAGCTACTGCTCTACCAGACTTGGAGCTTCATCCCATGACCGACCGACACGATCTCATTGCCGCCACCTGTGCCGTGCTGCTGCGTGACCTCGCGGCGGTGAAGCGGGAGGTCGAGGCCTATCCCGACGACGCGTCGTTGTGGGTGATGCGGGACGGGCTGCCGAACTCCGGCGGCACACTCGCGCTGCATCTGGCCGGCAATCTCCAGCACTTCGTCGGCGCCGTCCTCGGGAAGAGCGGCTATGTCCGTGACCGTGAGGCGGAGTTTGCCGAACGGGGCGTGTCACGCGCCGAAGTCGTGCGGCGCTTGGCCGCGGCGGAGGGGGCCGTGGCAAAGGCGCTCGACGGCCGTACCCCGTTGCCGGAGATCTATCCCGCTCCCGCCGGCGGAATGCAGGTCCGCACCGATGAGTGGCTCCTGCACTCGGTGGCGCACCTCGGGTATCATTTGGGACAGATTGATTATCATCGCCGGATCGTGACCGGGAACGCTTCCGGCATCGGCGCGCTGGCGATCACCGAGCTGCCTTCGGCGCACAAGCCGTGAGCCGTCCCGTCCTCCGATCCTTGTTCACCGTCCAACGCTGACCAGACTCCCATGCCCAACTTCAAGAACTTCATCGGCGGCCGCTGGGTCGCCCCGTCAACCGGGAAGTACTTCCACAATCGCAATCCGGCCGACACGACCGACCTGATCGGCCGATTCCCCGATTCGGGGGCGAAGGATGTGGCCGAGGCGGTCAAGAGCGCCAAGCGCGGCTTCGAGATCTGGCGGCGGACGCCGGCGCCCGCCCGCGGCGATGTCCTCCGCCGCCTGGGCGATCTGCTGACGGCGCACAAGGAAGAGCTGGCCGACGGAATGACCCGGGAGATGGGGAAAGTCCTCACGGAGACCCGGGGCGACGTGCAGGAGGGGATCGACACCGCGTATTACGCCGCCAGCGAGGGGCGGCGGCTCTTCGGCCACACGGTGCCCTCGGAACTCCGCGACAAGTGGGCGATGAGCTACCGGCGCCCGATCGGGATCTGCGGCCTCATCACCCCGTTCAATTTCCCGATGGCGATCCCGACCTGGAAGATGTTCCCGGCGCTCCTCTGCGGGAACGCGGTGATCATCAAGCCGAGCGAGGACGTGCCCCTCACCACGCACCGCCTGGTCGAACTGCTGCTGGAGGCGGGGCTCCCCCCCGAGGTGATCCAGCTGGTCCACGGCGGCGGGGAGGAGGCGGGGAAGGCGCTGGTGGATCATCCCGAGGTGCCGGTCATCTCCTTCACGGGCTCGACCCAGACCGGATCGTTGATCGGCGCCACCTGCGGCCGGATGCACAAGCGGCTCTCGCTTGAGATGGGGGGCAAGAACGCGATGATCGTGATGGACGACGCCGATCTCGATCTGGCGCTCGACGGCGTCCTCTGGGGGGCATTTGGCACCACTGGCCAGCGCTGCACCGCCACCAGCCGGCTCATTGTGCACCGGAAGGTCCACGACCGCTTCGTGGCGCGGGTGGCCGAGGCCGCGGCGAAGCTCCGCCTGGGAGATGGACGCAAGGCGGGCACGGAGGTCGGCCCCCTGATCCACGAGGCGGCGCGGGACAAAGTGGAGCGTTACGTCGAGATCGGCGCAAGCGAAGGGCTGGAGCTGGTCACCGGCGGCAAGCGGCCGGGGGGTGCCGGCACCGCCAACGGCTGGTTCTACCGCCCGACGATCTTCGCCGGCGCCAAGGCGACCAGCCGGCTGGCCCAGGAAGAGATCTTCGGTCCCGTGCTCACGGTGGTGCGGGTGAACTCCCTCGCCGACGCGATCAAGGTCAACAACTCGGTCAAGTACGGGCTCTCCAGCTCGCTCTACACCCGCGACGTCAACGCAGCCTTCCGCGCGATGCAGGATCTCGACAACGGCATCACCTACGTCAATGCCCCGACGATCGGTGCGGAGGCCCATCTTCCCTTCGGCGGCGTCAAGCAGACCGGAAACGGTCATCGCGAGGGGGGGTGGGAGGTCTACGAGTTTTATTCCGAGACCAAGGTGTGCTACGTGGACTACTCCGGCACGCTGCAGCGGGCGCAGATCGACAACTACGGCGACTGACGGGCGGGGGTAGCCCGTTGCGCCCCTCCGGTGCCCCGGCTAAAGTTCCGGCAACCGGTTGGGGCGCCCGCCTCGTCGAGATTCCGGTTCACTGAAACGCTCGCTGACCCGCACCATCGCATCGAGAGCCCCAGAACCATGCGCCCCATGCAGGTCGGTTCCGGTAAACGTGTCCCGTCCTTTCAGGACGAGGGCTCTCTCGACCAGTATCTCCGCGACATCAGCAAGTATCCGCTCATCAACCAGGCTGAAGAGGTCTCGCTCGCCCAGCGGATCCGTACCGGCGAGGAAGAGGCGCTCGACAAACTGGTCCGCAGCAACCTCCGCTTCGTCGTCTCGGTCGCCAAGAAATACCAGAACCAGGGTGTCTCCCTCTCCGATCTGATCAACGAAGGCAACCTCGGCCTCATCCGCGCGGCCCACAAGTTCGACGAGACCAAGGGGATCAAGTTCATCTCCTACGCGGTCTGGTGGATCCGCCAGGCGATCCTCCAGGCGCTGGCCGAGCAGAGCCGGATCGTCCGGGTGCCCCTGAACCGCGCCGGAACGCTGCACCGGATCGGCCGGCGCTCCTCCGCGCTGCTGCAAGAGCTGGGGCGCGAACCGACGCCCGCGGAGATCGCCGAGGGGATGGATATCTCGATAGAAGAGGTGCAGAAGACCCTTTCCATCTCGCAGACCCATCTCTCGCTCGATGCCCCGATGACGCCGGGGGAGGACAATCGGCTCCTCGATTATCTTCCCGATACCCAGGCGCCGGGCCCCGACGCCGAGACCTTCGAGCACGCCCTCACCGAGTCGATCGAGGAGGTATTGGGCACGCTCAAGGACCGGGAGGCCAAGATCCTCCGGCTCTACTTCGGCTTGGAAAGCCCGGAACCGATGACACTCGAAGAGATCGGGAGCCTCCTCGGCATTACCCGCGAACGGGTCCGCCAGATCAAAGAGAAGGCGCTGACCCGGCTCCGGCACGTGAGCCGCGCCAAGGCGCTCGAGACCTTCCTGACCTGACCCCGGGCAAACGATGAAGCGCAACGGTGAACGGGAGGCTCCCCCAGCGCTCGTTCACCGTTTACCGTTCACCCCTGACCGCTCACCCGGACTCGCTATGGCCGCCAATCCTTCATTCGATGTTTCCACCGGTGCCGACCTCCAGGAGGTCGATAACGCAGTCAATCAGGCGCTGAAGGAGATCGCGCAGCGCTATGACTTCAAAGGCACCAAATGCACCATCGAGTTCGACCGGGAGAAGGCGCTGATCAAGCTCTCGGCCGATGACGCCTACCGGATGGAACAACTGATCGACGTGGTCCAGTCCAAGATGGTCAAGCGCGGGGTGCCGCTGAAGAACCTCGATCTGGGGGAGAACGAGGAGGCGACGATGGGAAGCGTGCGCCGCACGGTGACGCTCACCCAGGCGATCGACAAGGAGAAAGCCAAGGCGATCGTCAAGGCGATCAAGGAGCACGGATTCAAGAAGGTCCAGACGTCGATCCAGGAGGATGAGATCCGGGTCGCCGGCCCCTCCCGGGACGAGCTCCAGGAGGTCATCGCCTTCCTGCGGGCCGAGGATTTCGAGATCGAACTCAAGTTCGGGAACTTCCGCAGCTGAGCGCGGTCCGTCGCGGGGCCGCCTGGGCGGCGCTGCTCGCGGCGGCCTGCGCCGCGCCGGGGCCGGAGGCCGTGATCGCGCCGGGGCCCGCCATCTCCGGCGAACCCCGCGTCGCGGTGGGTCTCCTCGCCAATGCGCCGCGGGTCCAGCTCGGGGGCGGGGAAGCGCTTCGGCTCCGCACCGCCGGCGGGCGCCCACTGCAGTCGGTGGACGGTGGCCACACGGTGATGATCTCGCCGAGCGGCACCGCGCTCGCCCTGGCGGGTGACGATGGGCGGGTGTCGGCGCCCGATGTGGTCGTGGTTGATGCGGCCGCGTCGGACGGGCTGGTCCGCGTCAACGGCCACGATTATCGCGGCGTGGTCGAGATTCGTCGTGGTGAGGCCGGTGTCACCGTGATCGAACGGGTCGGCCTCGAGTCGTATCTCGCCGGGGTGGTCTCGGCCGAACTGGGCCAGCACCCCGATGGCGACGATCAAGCCGCGATGGCCCAGGCGGTGGTCTCCCGCACCTACGCGGTGCGCAATATCGGGCGCTGGCGGGCCCAGGGATTCGATCTGGCGGCCACCGTGGGCGATCAGCGCTACGATGGTGTTTCCGGCGAAACTCCGCAGTCCTGGCGCGCGGTTCGCGCCACCCGCGGCCAGATCCTCACCTGGCAGGGCCGGCCCATCGATGCCTTCTTTCACTCCACCTGCGGTGGGCGGACCGCCGATGCGACCGAAGTCTTCTCCGGCGGTGCTCGGCCCTACCTCCGCTCGATCCAGGACGTGGACGGCGACGGGCTGCCGTACTGCCGGATCTCGCCCCGCTACCAGTGGCGGGAGGAGTGGAGCGAGGAGTCGTTGGTCGCAGCACTCCGCCGCTCGCTCCCGGCGGAGGCCGGGATACCGGCTGGCGAAGTGCGCGACATCCAGAGCGTGGAGGTCATTGCGCGTTCAGGTTCTGATCGCGTGTCCCAGCTGCGAATCCGGCTGGGCGCCCGAACTGCGGTAATCCCGGGGGCGGCGGTGCGCCGCGTGCTGATTCCGCCAGGACAGGATCTGCTTCGGAGCTCCGCCTTTACCCTCTCCGAACGCACCAGCGGAGGCCGCCTCACCGGACTCGTGGCCGAAGGGCGGGGCGCGGGGCACGGCGTCGGGCTCTGCCAATGGGGGGCCGTGGGCCGCGCCCGAGCGGGGCAGCGCTATCCGCAGATCCTCGCCGCATATTTCCCGGGAACCTCGCTCACCCGGCAGTACTGACCTTCCGTCCCGGATCTGGCCCATGACCGTCCCGCTCAGGCTTGGCATCGTCGGCGCCGGCGCCGCTACCCAGGTGGCGCACCTGCCCGTTCTCCGCCGCATCAAGGAGATTGAAGTCGTCGCCCTCTGCGATGGTGACCTCCCCAAAGCCCGCGCCCTCGCGACCCGTTTCGGGGTGAAGAACGCCTTCGACGACATCGAGGAACTGCTCGAGGCCGAGACGCTGGACGCCCTCCTCATTGCCACGCCGAATCACTTGCACGAGAGCCACGTTCTCGCGGCACTCTCGGCGGGGCTGCACGTTCTGGTCGAGAAGCCGCTGGCGACCTCACTGGCCGGTGCCCAGCGGGTCGTCAAAGCGGCGCAGAAGCGGGAGCAGGTGGTGATGGTGGGGATGAACCACCGGTACCGGAGTGATGTCGAAACCGTCCGCGGCTTCGTCCAAAGCGGCGAACTCGGCGAGATCGACGGAGTCCAGGGCGCGTGGCACGTCTTCCGCCCCAGCCGCGCCCAGCTCGGCTGGCGGCAGCGGCGGGCGGAGTCGGGCGGCGGGGCGATGCTCGATCTCGGCCTTTCGGTGCTCGATCTGGGCCTCTGGCTGGCCGGCAATCCGGTCCCGGTCCGGGTGAGCGCCACGCTGGATCGCCCCGGCGGGGAGCGGAGCGTCGAGTATTCCGGCAGCGCTTTCGTGGTATGCGAGAACGGTGCCTCGGTCTTCGTGGACGTTACCTGGAGGCATATCGGGGAAGGGGAGCGCTTCGGGGTCGAGCTGCGCGGCACCAAGGGCGCGGCCGGGGTCAATCCGTTGCGGGTCTGGAAGGAGCTGAACGGTGCGGCGGTGGATGTGGCTCCGACCGGCGCCTCCTCGCGGGAGAGTCTCTTCAGCGCCTCGATCCGCGCCGAATGGGCGCATTTCGTCGCCGCGATCAACGGAAGCGCGAAGGCGCCGGACCTGGAGGAGCACCTGACGCTCCATCGGGTGCTGGAAGCGATCTATCGGTCGGCCGATGAGGGGCGGGAGATCACGCTGTGAGCTGGCGCCGCGCGGCCGTGACGTGGCTCGTCCTGGCGCTGGGTGCCGCCGGGCCGGCTCGCGCGCAGGGGGCTGTGCCGGGGGCGGATCTCGCCGTGTCGCTGGTGACCGTGGGGCCGGGCGCGGAGGTGTGGGAGCGGTGGGGCCACAACATGATCCGGATCCGCGACACCCGGACCGGATTCGACGTGGTCTACAACTACGGGATGTTCGACTTCGCCGAGAAAGGCTTCCTCCTCCACTTCCTGGAAGGGCGGCTCAATTACTGGACCGCGGCGTTCTATACCGCGCCGACGATGGCGTTCTACCAGCGCAGCCATCGCTCGGTGTGGGAACAGGCGCTGCGCTTGACGCCGGCCGAACGCCTCGCGCTGCAGCGCTTCCTCGACTGGAACGGCCTCCCGGAGAACCGCTACTACCGCTACGACTACTACCGCGACAACTGCTCGACCCGGGTGCGGGACGCGCTCGACCGGGTGCTAGACGGCGCCATCGCCCGCGCGCTGACCGGCCATCCGACCGGAACGACCGATCGCGATCACACCCGCCGCCTTACCCAGGATGAGCCCCTTCTCCGCACCGGGTTGATGATCCTGCTCGGTCCGGCCGTCGACCATCCGCTCGATGAATGGGAGGAGAGTTTCCTGCCGGTGCGCTTCATGGTCCACCTGCGCGAGGTGACGGTCGATTCCGCCGGCCATGCGGTACCGCTGGTGAGTTCCGAATCAGAGATCTACGCGAGCCCGGAGTTTCCCGAGCCGGCCGATCGGGGGCCGCGGATCCCCGGCTTTCTCCTCACCGGGCTCCTGCTCGGCACCCTGCTGGCACTGGCGGGACGTCCCCGCGCGGCCACGGGGCGTCCCGGATGGTGGTTTCTTCCCGGGGCCGGTCTCGCGGCGCTGCTGCTCGGGCTCGCGGGGCTCATCACATCAGGGATGTGGGCCTTCACCGATCACACCGCCATCTGGCACAACCAGAACGTCCTGCAGGTGAACCTGCTCGCGCTGGTCGTGGCGGTGGCGCTCCGGCCGATGCTCGGCGGGAAGCTCTGGGCCCGGAAGCTGGCCCCGCGGATGGCCGCGGTGGTGGCGGGGGGATCAGCGCTCGGACTGTTCTGGCATCTCGTGGTGGGGGGACAGGCCAATGGGGACGTGCTGGCCCTGCTGGTGCCGGTGAATGCCGGCTTGGCGGTGGGGGTAGCGCTCGCGTCGCGAGTGACGGGTCAAGTGTGACGAGTGACGCGTGAGGGATGAGCTACAGGTAACGGGTAACGCGTGACGAGTGACGGGTGCTGCGTGATGAGTGGCGCTTCCAGTTGCCCGCGACTCGTCACTCGCTGCCCACAGCCCACCCATCACGCGTTACCCGTCACTCGTCACTTATCACACCTCACTCCTCACCCGTCTCTCTCTTCTCGTACACCTTCGCATCCACGAACACCTGATATAGTCCCGCATCCAGCATCCCCGCCTTGACCTCGTCGGTCATGATGTCGAGGGCCCGGGTGAGGGGGAGGGCGCGCTTGTAGGGCCGGTCCGAGGCGGTGAGCGCGTCGAAGATGTCGGCGATCGTCATCATCCGGGTCTGGATCGGGATCGCCTCCGCGCGGACGTGACGGGGATAGCCGGAGCCGTCCAGCTTCTCGTGGTGGCCGTGGGCGATCTCCGGCACCCCTTGCAGTTCGCGGGTCCAGGGGATCTTCCGCAGGAACCAGTACGTGTGGGTGACGTGGCTCTCGATCTCGAGCCGCTCCGCCTCATCCAGGCTCCCCTTGCGGATGCTGAGGTAGCGGACCTCGTCGTCGTTCAGGTAGGGCACGACGGTGCCGTCGATGTTCTCGTAAGTCCGCTCGGCAAACTCGTGCAGTTGCGCGAAGTTCCCCTCCGGCAGCACCGTCGGTTCGTTGGATTCGAGCACCAGTTTCAAGAACCGCTCCAATCCCGCGCTCTCATCGGCGTACGCCCTCTGCAGCTCCTTCAACCGCTCATCGTACCCCTTTTTGCCGTGCAACTCGAGGTGGTCGGCGCGCTGCTGCTCGAAGCGCCATTGCGCGGTCCGGGCCAGGAACGCCTGCCGCTGGCGGATGAGGGAGAGGTCGGCGGAATAGAGCTTCTTGGCCTTGACCAGCACCTGCTCGCGGACCCCGACCTTGCCGAAGTCGTGGAGCAGTCCGGCGTAGCGTAGTTCGCGGATCTGATCGGAAGAGAAGGTGATCTGCCGGTATTCCCCTTCGGTCAAATGATCCACGGACTGCGCCAGTCCCACCGTCATCGTCGCCACGCGCAAGGAGTGTCCCGACGTCGTCGGATCGCGTTGTTCGATGGCGGTGACCGCCGCCTTCACGAACCCCTCGAAGAGCCGTTCGATCGCCTCGTAGAGCTGACTGTTCTCGATCGAGACGCCGGCCTGGCCGGCCAGCGCCTTGACCAGCTTCACCGTGTGCGGAGAGTACGCCAGCACTTCGCGCCCGGCGTCCTCCGGGTTGTGCAGCACCGTGTCCGAGCGCCGCTTCCGGTTGATCAGCTGCAGCACCCCGATGGTCTCTTCGTGGTGGTTGAGCATCGGAATGCTCAACATCGACCGGGTCCGGTAGCCGTAGCGCTGATCGAAGGAGCGATTGAACGAGTACTCGACGTCGGGCGGGAGGGTGTACACGTCGTCGATGACCAGCGGCTCGCCTTCGGCCGCCGCATACCCCGCGATCGACGCGTGGTCAATCGGGATCGTGAACTCGACGAACGGGATGTCGGGGCGGCTGTGGTTCTGGCTCAATTTGAAGCGCAGGCGGCGCCGCGCCGCGTCGTCCTGTTCGACGACGTAGAGGCTGCCCGCGTCTGACTGGGTGATCCGCCGGGCCTGGGTCAGGATCGTCTCCAGCAGCTTGTTATAGTCCCGCTCGGTGCTGAGGCGGATGCCGATCTCGGTGAGCTCGCCCAGCTCATCCGCCCGCGCCGCGCTCTCCCCCCGGGCCCGCGCCACCTCGCGCCGCACCGCCGCCGCCTTGAAGGCGGACCGGAGAGCCAAGAGGGTCTCCCGCGGTCCCGCCGGCGCCTTCACGAAACCCGCCAGCGCGGCCCCGGGGAGCTCGGGGGGAAGATCGACCTCACCGGGGGCGCCGAGGGCCAGCAGCCCGGCGCCGGCATCGGCGAGCGCCTCGAGCAGCCCCGGCGCCCACGCGGTGCGGGAGGCGGGATCGAGCAGCAGCACTGTCGGGTGATCGTCGAGGATCACCGGACTGCCCGGCGCAACGCTTCGGATGCCGATCCCTTCGGCGTCGAGGGCGGCGCGGATCGCCGCCGGGTCCCAGCTGGTTGGATGGAGCAGGAGGAAGTTCATCGGTGCGCTCCGCTGTCGGCCGGATGGGTTCGCAACGAGTCGGGCGGGAGGGAGTGAACGCCGCTGATCATTCGGAGCGGACGGCGGCTCACTTGATCGATGAAGTACTCAAGCTGAGCGCTCACCGCCTGCAAATGATCGACCGTGGAGCGAATGTCGCTCCGGTTCTCGGCGCCGACGCTCCGCGCGAGGTTGACGAGGCTGTCGAGATGCAGGGTGATGGCGTGCGCGGTCCCGAGCGTGCGGGTCAGCGAATCCTGGAACGGGCCCATGCCGCCGTTGACGCTCGTCACCAGGCTGTCGGCGTGCCGGAGCAGCGGGCGGAGTTCCGACAATGCCGCATCCACCTGGGTGACCGAGCGCTGCAACGCGGGGGAGGCCTGCGCCACCTGCTGGTCCACGCGGCGGACTGTCCGGTCGACATCGCGCAGGAGGGTTCGGGTGTCGGAGAGCACGAGGGAGACCTGCCGGGCCAGGGAATCGGCCACCTGGGCAATTTGATCGAGCGGCGCGGTCCGGCGCACCGACTGGATTGTATCTCCCGGGTGCAGCATGCCCGCGGATTTCGCGGGAGTGTTGAGCGAGATCAACACCCCGCCGAGCGCGCTCGCCGCCACGATCTCCGCGATGGTCCCGCGGGGCAGGGCCACCGTACTGCCATCCTCGAAGCGCTGATTGACCCGGAGCCGGACCAGGAACTCGAGCCGGCCGTGCGCGGCGTCGATCCGCGGGTTCACCGCGGAGACCCGTCCGACCTCGAGTCCCTGCAGGTAGACCTTCGTGTCGGCATTGACGTCCTGCGCCGAGGCCGCGACCAAGTAGAGATCCCAGCGGCGCTGATTCCATCCCAGGGTGAAATAGATCGCGGTGCCGAGCACCAGCGCCACTCCGACCGCGAGGGCGCCGATGAGGGTATCGGCCTGGCGTTCCGAGAGGCTCACGCGTGGACCCCGGTGGTGAGCCGGCCCAGACGGATCTGCCGCTCGACCCGCGACCGCAGCAGCGCGGGAATGTCGGATCCGGTGATGAACACGGTACGTCGGCCCCCTTCGGCGGTATCGCCGCCACGCGCCACTTCCAGCAGCTCGGCCGCCACCCGGTCTCCCAAGCCGTCGAAGGGCTGCTCCAGAACCACCAGTTCGGGATCGAAGGCGAGCGCGCGGCCGAGCGCGGTCCGGCGGCGCAGCTCGTCGGAGGCGTCGGCGGGCCGGAGGCCGGCGGCGGGGCGCAGGCGCAACTGGGCGAGGATCACGTCCACGCGTCCTTCGATGTCATCCGATTGGAAGTCACTGCCGAAGCGGAGCGGGAGCCGGACATTGTCGCGGAGCGAGAGATTCTGCATCAGGCCGTCTCCCGCGGGAAGGTAGCCCACCCGCCGCCGGAAGGCGAGTTGCGCGCGGCGGGGGAGTGCCGCGATCTCCGTCCCGAGCGTGAGGATCTGTCCGCTGGCGGGACGGTCGAGGCCGAGTGCATACCCGCCCAGATCGTTCACCCCGCCCATCTCATCCCCGGTGACCACCACGGTCTCGTGCTCGGCCACCGTGAGCGAGAAGGGCGCAGGACCGCCGAGGTCGACCGCGTCGAAGACGAGAACACCGGTCATGCCTGGAAGACCACCACGAAGAGGGCGGTTACAATGAAGATCAGCACGATCGAACTCACCGTTCCGCGGATGACGGCGCGGGGGATCTCGGTCGGACTCCGGCGTACCCGGAGCCCGTGAAAGCTGGGGAGCAATCCGATGATGAAGCCGAAGACGACTCCCTTGACCACGGTGAGGATGACGTCGGTCGCATCGAGGGCGCCGAGCACGCTCGCGAGGTAGCGTCCGCCGGACATCCCCTCCACGCTGGCCGCGAAATATCCGCCGCAAAGCGCGACGGCGTCGAAGAGGACGATCAGGATGGTCACGGCGATGGTGCAGCCGAGGATCCGGGGGATGACGAGGTAGTGGTTGGGGTCGATCCCCATTCCCTCCAGGGCGCGCACCTCGCCCAGGACCGTATTGGTGGCGAGCTCGGCGGTGATCGCGGTGCCGCTGCGCCCCACCACGGCGATGGCGGTGAGGAGAGGGCCGAGCTCCCGCACGATGGTCACCACGATGAGCTTGCCGATCAGGTTGGCGGAGCCGAACTGGCCCAGTTCCCGGATCGACATCTGGATGACGACGAAGCTCAGAATCCCGCCGAGCAGGATGACGAGCGGCACCGCCTGCAGGGCGGTGAAGCGCAACTGGTTCAGGAGTACGCGCGCCGCCACCCGGCGCCCCGCGCCGGGTAGCGAGGAAGCTGAGGCGGCGACGTCCAACGCGAAGCGCGCCGGCGCCCCGAGAACGGAGAGCCGGCGCGCCGTGGCGCCGCCGAGCCGGGCAAGGAGCCCGATCAAGGCCGGTTCATGACTGATTGACCCGCTTCAATCCCTCTTCAGCGGGCGTGTAACCACCGGGAGCGGCCTGGACCGCCTGACGGTAGTACTCGATGGCCTTGGCCTTGTCGCCGCGATCTTCGTACAACAGGGCGCGGCTGTAGAGCGTGAGCGCCTCGGTCGGGACGTTCTGGGCCTTGGCAGCCTGCGCCACCTGGGCCGGGAGTGGTGGCAGCTTGGTCTCGGTCATCAGCTTCTGGGCCACCGACTGGATGATCTTGAACAGGTCGTCGGGATTCATCAGCGCGTCGTCATTGGAGACCGACTTGATGATCTCCCCGGTCTGCACGTCAATGATCCGCGAGGTCAGCTTGAACTTCCCCGCGAGCTCGATGAAGGTGCCGGCGATCATGTAGCGGGCGCCGATGAGCTTGCCCACCTTGGCGGCGGTCGCGGCATCGACCCGGCCGGCCGTCGCGAGGTTCTGCTCGCTCAGGACCTTCTCGATCGTGGCCCGGTCGACGACGCGAGCGCCCGGGTTGCGCGAGAGCTCATCGATCATCACGGCCGGGATGCCGGTCTGCAGCGCCTCGTAGTTCTCTTTGCCCCGGCCGTAGGAGCCGCCGTTCTCGAACGGGAGCACCGCGATTCCGGGGCGGGTGTCCTGCGGCGCCGGGCCTTGTGCCGCGGCGGGCGCCGCGACGGCCAGGGCCAGCAGGGCAAGGGTCATGCGCTTCATGGGTGTCGCTCCTCGTCAGAGGTTGAGTTGCAGGCCTTCCATGGCGGCATCCACCCGAAGGGTGGGCGCCGAGCGGGCGGCGATGGCGCGGGCTCCTTCGAGCAGCCCGTCGATCGCGGTGTCATCGTGGTCGGGCTCGTGGTGGAACAGCACCAGGCGCCGCGCTCCGCATTCCGCCGCCAATTCCACCGCCTGTCCCGGGGTCGAATGCCCCCAGCCGGCCCGGGCCTGGGCCAGCTGATCGCTGTACATCCCGTCGTGCACCAGCAGGTCGACATCGCCGAGATACTTCACCAGCTGCCGCCGCCAGTCGCGGGGCACGTCATAAGATCCACCCGGACCCAGCTCATTGTCTGTGACGTAGGCCATACTCGCCCCCCCGGTCCGGGGGGTGAGCCGGTACGCCAAGGTCATGCCGGGGTGGCGCAACCGAAAGGTATCCACCCGGAAGCCGTCGACCTCGAAGGGGGCGGGTGTGACCTCGGTCACCGTCAGTTCGGCGGCGAGCGCCTTGATCGGGATCGGGAAGACGGTGGCATCCGTCTGCCGGTCGATGATCGTCTCCAGCGGCACGTCACCCTGGCGCGGCCCCATGATCCGGACCGTGTTCCCCTTGCGATTCAGCGGCGCGAAGAACGGAAGCCCCTGGATGTGATCCCAGTGGGTATGGGTCAGCAGGATCTCGGCCGTCATCGGGGCCGGGTGGGCCGCGAGCAGCGTACGTCCCAGCGCCCGGATGCCGCTCCCCGCGTCCAGGATCACCAACTGGTCTCCGCCGGCGGAGACGGCGACACAGGGGGTGTTCCCGCCGTAGCGGGCGGTCTGCGGTCCAGGGGTGGGGATGGACCCGCGGGTCCCCCAGAAGGTGACGGCGTAGGTCACAGGTGCGGTCTTGGCATCCGGCTAAAGTGGGGAGGGACGGGCATTTCCGCCCGTGACGGGGGTCACGACCGCCGCGCCGCCGTCATGAGTCCGGGCCGGCCGATGAGCGTGATGTCCTTCCGGGTGACCTGGATCAGCCCCCGCTCGGCGAAGTCGCGCATGGTGCGGGACACCGTCTCCCGGCTCGATCCGATCATCTGCGCGATGGTGTGATGGGTAAGCTTGCGGGTGATCCGATCTCCACCCTCTTCCTCCGCCAGGCGCAGCATCAGCTCGGCCACCCGGCCGTTCACGTCGAGGAGGACGAGCCCGCCGATCTTCTCGTCGGCGCGGCGGAGCCGGCTGGAGAGCTCGCGCAGCAACGCGATGGCCACCTCGGGGGACTGGCGCAGCCGAGCCTGGAAGTCCTCCCGCCGCAGCGCCAGCACGACTGCATCTTCCATCGCGATCACGTGGGCCGATCGGGGCTCGTCGTCGAGGAGTGCCATCTCACCGAAGAAGCTCCCCTCACCGAGCACCGAGAGGATCACCTCACGGCCATCTTCACCGATCAAGACCACCTTGACCTGGCCCGCCGCAACCACGTAGAGGGCATCACCGGGGTCGTCTTCGAAGAGGATGACGCTCCCCTTGGGGTAGGCCCGTTCCCGCAGCAGGTCCGCAAACGCCGCGAGCTCCTGCTCGGGGACCGAGCGGAACAGGGGGACCTTTTGCAGGACCGTAGCGGCGGCGAACGGCAATCGGCACCTCAGGGGGTGGAAGTTACGGCCAGTAGGTTACTTGCGGCGTTTCGGCGTGTCAAATTGGTCGTGAGTCGTGAGTCGTGGGTCCTGCCGTCGAATCGAAGGCCTGCCAGGCCCCCACCAGAGCCCCGGAGCGGCCTGGCGTTGGGTCCCCAAACGACTTAAGATCCACGACTCACGACCCACGACCCAGTTGCTTGGCAGGCACCTAACCCGTTACTATTAGCGGTTCTAGGTGGCCAATGGGCTCCGTGTTCCAATGGGGAATGCGGTCCGGGGCCAGTACGAGGAGTTGTACGATGAAGGCCAATATCCATCCGATGTACCAGACCATCACCGTCAGTTGTCACTGCGGGAACAAGTTCGAGACCCGCTCGACGGTCCCGGTGATCAGCGTCGAAGTCTGTGCCCACTGCCATCCCTACTTCACCGGCAAGCAGCGCTTGGTGGACACCGCGGGACGGGTGGACCGCTTCCGCCGGAAGTACCAGACGGCCGACGCCCCGCAGGCATAGATCGTGGACGCCCGACTCCGCCAGGCACTCGCCCGGGCGGAGGAGGTCGCCCATCGGCTGGCCGACCCCTCGACCGCGCGGGACACCTCGGCCCTCCAGACCCTCGGTCGGGAACAGAAGCGGCTGGAGCCGGTGGTGGAACTCGCCGGTCGTCTCGCGCGGCTGCGTGACGAACTCGCCCAGGCTCGGGAGTTGGCCCAGGAGGCCGACCCCGAGCTTGTCGCTTTGGCGCGTGCGGACATTGCGACTTCGGCGCCGGAGGTTGAGCGGATCGAGGCGGCATTGTTCGAACTGCTCATTCCCCGGGATCCGCTGGATGACCGCGATGCCATCCTCGAGATCCGCGCCGGCACCGGAGGCGATGAAGCGGCGCTCTTCGCCGCCGATCTCGAGCGGATGTATCGCCGGTTCGCGGAGCGGCAGGGACTCAAGATCGAGCCGATCAGTTTGAGCGCGAGCGAACTGAAGGGCTTCAAGGAGGTCATCTTCGCGGTCCGCGGGAATGACGCTTTCGGGCTCTTCCGCCGCGAGGCGGGGGTGCATCGGGTTCAGCGCGTCCCGGCGACCGAAACGCAGGGCCGGATCCACACCTCCGCCGCGACGGTGGCCGTGCTGCCGGAGGCGGAGGAGGTGGATGTAACGATCCATCCCAACGACCTCCGCATCGACGTCTTCCGCTCGTCAGGGCCCGGTGGACAGAGCGTGAACACCACCGACAGCGCGGTACGGATTACCCACATCCCGACCGGGATCGTCGTGTCTCAACAGGACCAGAAGTCCCAGCTCCAGAACAAGCTCAAGGGGATGGAGGTCCTGCGGGCGCGGCTGCTCGACCGGATGATCGCGGAGCAGGAAGCGGCGCGCTCGCGGGACCGGAGGGCGATGGTGGGGACGGGGGACCGCTCCGCCAAGATCCGGACCTACAACTATCCTCAGAGCCGGGTGACGGACCACCGGATCAACCTCTCGGTGCACAACCTGGCCGAAGTTCTCGACGGGCGGCTGGATGATCTGGTCGTGGCGCTGCGGGCGGCGAGCCGGCAGGAGGCGGCCGATGCCTGAGGTGGTGACGGGCCTCCGGGCACTCCTGGGCGAAGCGCGGGTTCGGCTTGCCGCCGCGGGAATCGCCGATGCGACGCAGGAGGCAATCCGGCTCTGGAGCGGGTTGTGGCGGATATCGCCGGGCGCGGCATATCTTGCCCAGGATCAGCGGATCGCCCCGGAGGAGGTGGAGGCGTTCGAGCGCGCCGTGGCGCGGCGCGCGGCGGGAGAGCCCCTCGCTTACGTGATCGGGTGGACCGGATTCCGGCATCTGAGCCTCACGGTCGATCGGCGGGTGCTGATTCCCCGTCCCGAGACCGAAGGAGTGGTGGACCTGCTGCTGGAGCGTCAGTCGATCGGACGGGTGGCAGACGTGGGAACGGGGAGCGGCTGCCTGGCGCTCGCCCTCGCTGACGAGGGGGAGTTCGTCGCAGTCCACGCGGTCGACCTCTCGGAAGAGGCGCTGGCGCTCGCCCAGGCGAACGCCCGGACGGCGGGAGTCCCGGTCCGCTTTCACCTCGGTGATCTCTGCGTGCCGCTCGTCGGCCTCGGCCTCGACGCGATCGTCTCCAATCCGCCCTACCTGACGGCGGCGGAGTACGATCGTCTCGATCCATCGGTCAAGGCGTGGGAACCGGCCCAGGCGTTGGTGAGCGGAGAGGACGGCCTGCGGGAGACGCGGCGGCTGCTGAACGAGGCCCGCGGCGTGCTCGGTCCCGCCGGGTGGCTGGTGGTCGAGCTCGATTGCAATCGCGCGGCGCAATGCGCGGCCCTCGCCCGGCACTTCGGCTGGGCGGAGGTGGAAGTACACCAGGACCTTTTCGGCCGCGACCGCTACCTGACGGCCCGGCGAAGCGAGGCGTAAGTGCTTTGGGACAAGGCGGAAGAACTGGGCCGGCTCATCGGCCAGGCCAACGAATGCAAGGCACTCCGGCGGAGCGAGACCGAACTCCGGGATGATGCCGATACCCGCGCCCGGCTGGAACGGATCCAGACGCTCGCGCGCGAGGTGGACGCCCTGGTGGCCCGGGGCGAGGCGCCGGAGCCGGCCACCGTCGAGTCCTACGAGACCGCGGTCCGCGATCTGGAGACCAGCCCCATCGGCCAGGCGTATGTCGTGGCCCGGGCCAACTTCGAGAAGCTGATGGTCAAGGTGAACGAGCGGATCAGCGAGGGGATCGAGAAGGGCGCCACCAGCAGCATCATCACCCTCGGCTGAGATGCAGGGATTTTTCCTCGTCGTCGAAGGGCCCGAAGGGGCCGGCAAGAGCACGCTGGTGCGCGCGCTCGAAACACGGCTGCGCGCGGCGGGGCGGCAGGTGCAGATGGTGCGGGAGCCGGGCGGTACGACGCTGGCCCAGCGTGCGCGCCAACTGGTGCTCGACCCGGCCAACCAGGTCAGCCCGCCGGCGGAACTCTTCCTGATGCTGGTGGCGCGGGCGGATCTGGTCGAAAAGGAGATCCGTCCCCAGCTGGCGCGAGGCGCCGTGGTGGTCTCGGATCGCTTCGACCTCTCGACGTTGGCCTATCAGGTGG